>CAZIGG010000005.1:48517-52309 GCA_964538575.1 uncultured Roseivirgaceae bacterium | reverse complement strand
CTGAATCTATTATTATGAATTGGTTCACCAACCTGTTTACAAGCTCGATCGGCAAGAAAATTATTATGTCGTTGACGGGCTTGTTTTTGATCACCTTCCTGATCATTCACTGCACGATCAACGCCATGATCTTTTTAAATGATGGCGGAGCAACCTTCACCCACTGGGGACATTTCATGGGTACAAACCCACTTATCCGTACGCTAGAGATCGGGTTAGTCATCGGATTTTTACTTCACATTATTGATGGATTTGTTTTGGTGGCGCAAAACCGCAAAGCGCGACCAGTTAAGTATTCAAAAGTTGCGCATCCGCATAAAAGCAAGTGGTACAGCCGTAGCATGGGCTTGCTGGGAACGTTGATTTTGATCTTCCTGATTATTCACACAGCTCATTTCTGGATTCCAAACCGCGTGAGCCAGGGTATAAGCAATTGGGAACACGGAGAAATTGATTTGTATGGAAAGATGCTTTTGGTGTTTCAAAACCCATGGGTAGTACTCATTTATGTATTGGGATGCTTCTCCTTGTTCTGGCATTTGCTGCACGGCTTCAAAAGTGCGTTCCAAAGCCTGGGTCTCAATCATGTTAAATATAATGGTGTGATCTCATTTGTCGGAACTGCGTTCGCGATCATTGTTCCAATTATTTTTGCCCTCATGCCGATCGCGATGTATTGCGGCTGGGTTTATTAATCAAATTTCGATAGCTCTCAAATAAAAAAATATGGCAGTACTTGATTCCAAAATTCCTGACGGACCTCTCGCAGAGAAGTGGAGCAATTATAAAGAACATGCAAAGCTGGTAAACCCGGCCAACAAGCGTAAAGTGGAAGTGATTGTTGTGGGCACCGGATTGGCCGGAGCATCTGCAGCAGCTACCCTCGCGGAGCTTGGCTATAAAGTAAAGGCGTTCTGCTTCCAGGATTCACCCAGGCGCGCACACTCCATTGCGGCACAAGGCGGTATCAACGCAGCAAAGAATTATAAGAACGATGGCGACTCTGTTTTCCGTTTGTTTTATGATACGATCAAAGGCGGTGACTTTCGCGCACGCGAAGGCAATGTGTACCGCTTAGCGGATGTATCGAGAAATATTATCGACCAGTGCGTAGCCCAGGGTGTTCCGTTCGCGCGAGAGTATGGCGGCTTGTTAGACAACCGTTCATTCGGTGGTGCGCAGGTTTCCAGAACGTTCTATGCGCGTGGTCAAACCGGGCAGCAATTGTTGATCGGTGCATACGGAGCGCTCGAACGCCAGATCGGGTTAGGAAATGTTGAGATGTACAACCGCCACGAAATGGTGGAAGTTGTAACCATTGAAGGCAAGGCACGCGGTATCATCGCCCGTAACCTGATCACCGGAAAGCTTGAACGTTATTTCGGTCATGCGGTGATCCTGGCAACAGGCGGATACGGAAACGTATTCTTCCTGTCAACCAACGCGATGGGTAGTAACGTTACCGCGATCTGGAAAGCACACAAAAAAGGTGCATACTTCGCAAACCCTTGCTACACGCAAATTCACCCAACGTGCATTCCGGTAACCGGAGAGTATCAATCGAAGCTTACGCTGATGAGTGAGTCGCTCCGTAACGATGGCCGGGTTTGGGTTCCTAAAACACAGGAAGATGCCAAAGCGATTCGTGAAGGAAAAAAGACTGCAACGGATATTAAAGAAGAAGACCGTGATTATTATTTAGAAAGAAAATATCCTTCGTACGGAAACCTTTGTCCGCGAGACATTGCCTCCCGTGCTGCGAAAGAAGCGTGTGATGACGGAAGAGGAGTTGTGCCATCCGGCTTTGGTGTATTCCTTGACTTTGCGGATGCTATCAAACGCTTAGGTATTGAGGTTGTAAAAGCGCGTTATGGAGAATTGTTCCCGATGTATCAGAACATCACGAACGAAGATCCGTTGAAAACACCTATGAAAATTTATCCGGCTGTTCACTACACGATGGGCGGACTTTGGGTTGACTATGAATTAATGACAACCGTGAAAGGATTGTATTGCTTGGGAGAAGCAAACTTCAGCGATCACGGAGCAAACCGGTTAGGCGCTTCTGCGTTGATGCAAGGCCTTGCCGATGGATACTTCGTAATTCCATACACCATCGGGAATTACTTATCATCGGAAATTTTTGTTAAGTCAATACCAACGGATCATCCTGCTTTCGCGGAAGCGGAAAAAGAAGTTCAGGCTCGCGCGGATAAGCTGATCAATGTTAAAGGAAAGAAAACCGTAGATGATCTGCACAAGCAATTGGGTAAGATCATGTGGGAATATTGTGGCATGGCCCGTACGGCAGAAGGTTTGACGAAAGCCAGAACGCTGATCCAGGAATTGCGCAAAGAATTCTGGAACAACGTAAACATCCCGGGAACATTAAATGAATTCAATCCTGAGTTTGATAAGGCAGGCCGGGTGGCTGACTTTATCGAGCTTGGTGAATTAATGGTGATCGATGCGTTGAACCGCAACGAATCCTGCGGGGGACACTTCCGCACCGAATACCAGGATTCCGGTGAAGCGAAACGTGATGATGCAAACTATGCGTACGTAGCTGCATGGGAGCACACTACGGTAGATGCCGATCCGGTCATGCACAAGGAAGTTCTTGAGTATGAAAATATTGAAATGCAGGTTAGGTCTTATAAATAATACGAGATGAAATTTAATCTTAAAGTTTGGCGTCAGAAGAACGCAAATGATAAAGGCAAGCTGGTCGATTATTCGATTGACGATGTTAATCCAGACCAGTCATTCCTTGAAATGATTGACGTATTAAATGATAATCTTGTTCGCAAAGGCGAGGAGCCTATCGCATTTGACCACGACTGCCGCGAAGGTATTTGCGGAATGTGCAGTCTCTACATCGATGGCCGGGCACACGGGCCGCACCATGCAGCCACAACCTGCCAGCTTTACATGCGTACGTTCAAAGATGGCGATACAATTTACGTTGAGCCGTGGCGCGCAAAAGCATTTCCAATTATTAGAGACTTAGTGAGCGACAGAACCGCATTAGATCGCATTATTGCAAGCGGTGGTTTTGTCAGCGTAAATACCGGCCAGGCACAGGATGCCAATAATCTTCCGGTGAATAAAGACGATGCTGAAAAAGCAATGGATGCTGCAGCCTGTATCGGGTGTGGCGCCTGCGTGGCAGCCTGTCCAAACTCATCTGCGATGTTATTTGTATCAGCCAAGATTTCTCAGCTTGCCTTGTTGCCGCAAGGTCAGCCTGAGCGCGACAAGCGTGCGGTTGCCATGGTTGAGCAAATGGATGAAGAAGGCTTTGGTAACTGTACCAACATTGGCGCGTGCGAAGCCGAATGCCCGAAAGAGATTAAGCTAACCAACATTGCCCGCATGAACCGCGAGTACATCGGGGCGATGGTTGGATCGGATGAAAAAGGGAAATAATTAATTATTAAAAAATGATTATAAAACGTAGGGACGCAAAATTTTGCGTCCCTACCAATTTAAATACCAAAAAATATTATTCGCTCTTACAAACCGCAATCTCACCTGAAGATTTTGCGTTCACCGAGCTTCCGATATTTCCGGCTGCAAGAATGATGTTACGTTCCGGACCGGAATCCGCCAAATGAACTTTAATACACGCGCCTAAAGAAATCAATTGAGCATAGGTAACTGAAGTTTCATCTGCAAGCATGGTTAACGCAGTTTCGCTTTTGCCGGTGCTTCCGGTAACGGAGGTTAACAATGCCGCAACTTCAGCGTCAGGTGAACTCATGTTGCCTAAGTGAAGATGAACGGGATGCT
>CAZIGG010000005.1:41195-48417 GCA_964538575.1 uncultured Roseivirgaceae bacterium | reverse complement strand
CCTAAGTGAAGATGAACGGGATGCTGAGTATCGCCTTCTGTTCCGGAGAGATTAATAACAACAACAGTGCTGCCGTCTTTCTTTTCCTTAAAGGTTGCTGTTCCGGTTATCGGATAAGCCGATCCGGCCTGTAGGGCATAAACCGTTTCATTCCCGGTAAAATCAGTGTAAACACGCACATCATTATCCTGACAACCCAAAAACAACACTAAAGCTACCCCGGCAATAATTTTTTTCATGTTCTTACTAATTTGAGAGTAAATTAAAAAAACCCGGTAACATTTCTGTCACCCTTTTGTATAGATTTGTCATGCGTATTAAAAACTGGCACGGATGTGGCATTTGTTAAAACGCTTTACGCTAAAAATTATTTTGTGAACCGCATTTTCCCCCTCGTTTTCGCGTTTCTCATTGCCTGTAGCCCTAACGTTACGGTACCCGATAACCCGAAGCCGTCCTGGCTTTCGTCAAAGCCCTCGCTGTCTTCTTATTATACCGGCATAGGCAAGGGTACAAAAGGTGAAAAAAACAATTATATCCAGGAGGCAAAAAAATCAGCGCTGGAAGATCTTATCTCCGAGATCAAAGTGAACGTATCAAGCTCTTCCGTGCTCAGCACATTTGAAGATGATAAAGAATTTCGTGAGCAATACGAGCAGATCATCCAGACTACTGCGGCCGATGAGATTGAAGAGTTTGAGCAGGTAGGCACGTGGGAGGATAATAATAATTACTGGATATACTACCGGCTTTCAAAAGCACGGTATAAAGAAATTAAAGATGCGCAGAAGCGGAATGCCGTAATTCTCGCGACCGATTATTATGAGAAGGCACAGGCCGCTGATAAAGCCGGTGACCGTGTGCAGGCATTAGGTTTTTATTTCCAGGCGTTCAGAAGCATGGAAAAATATTTGGGTGATGCCATTGCCGTAATTGTAAACGGGAAAGACATCCTGATCGTAAATGAAATTTACTCGTCTATCCAGGCCTTGCTTGATAAAATCCAGTTGAAAGTGGAACCTTCTGAAATATCGATTAACCGGAGATTAAATGTGAACACCGAAACAGTTTTTGCAAAAGCATTGTATAAAGATCTTGTGAAGCCGGTTCCTGCATTGCCCGTACAGGCTGCTTTTGAAAAAGGAACAGGTGATGTGTTTCCGGATTACAAAACCGATGATCATGGAATTGCCAAAATCCTGATCAATAAAATTACTTCGCGCGAGCTTGAGCAAACCGTATCGGTAAAGCTTAATATTGATGCGATCAGCGGAACATCAGGTTCGCCAGTGTTTACACTCATTTCAAAAAGATTGCTTGTTCCAACGTCACAAATTATTTTAAAAGTAAAACGCCCCATTGTATACATGACCACTGATGAGAAAAGCCTGGGAGTAAATAAAAACAGTCCGCAAATCAGCAATAAGCTGAAGAACTTGTTAGCCAATTCAGGTTTTGAATTTACCAATAACAAAAAGGAAGCTGACCTGTGGTTTGATGTATTGTGCGATTCGGAGAAAGGATCAATTTCCGGAAGCATTTACATTACCTACCTGACCGGAACGATTAAAGTAACGGCTGTAAAGGAAGGTAAAGAAATCTATGCCGCGGCTTTTGACCGGATAAAGGGATACGGCCTTGATTACGATAAATCAAGCCAGGATGCCTATAACAAAGGGCTGGATGTTCTTGAAAAAGAACACCTGAAAGAGCTTTTAGACAACGTATTGCAGTAAAAATTTTAAATCCAGACCATAAAGTTGGTCTTAAAATTGTAACACAGTAAATTACATAACCAAATTGCTACATATGAAAAAGTTAACGTACTCCTCATTACTTCTTTTTGCATTAGCCGGTGCTGTCATGATCGGCTGTAAGGGAAAAGAAAAGCTTCAGAAAGGTGAAAAGGAAGTGAACATTCCATGTTCAGGTCCTGATTACTTCACCAGCAATAAATTTTTCCGTGCGAACTCATTGGGTGAAAGTTCTGACCTGGTTGTATCTAAAAAGAAGGCGATGGACAATGCACGCGCTGAGCTTGCAGCGGCTATCCAGTCAACCGTGAAAACGGTTACAGACAACTACGTAAATTCACGTGAGTTCAACAACAAAGAAGATCTCGAAGAGCGTTTTGAGCAACTCAACAGGACGATTGTTGATCAAACCTTGTCCGGCATCAAAATGATCTGCGAAAAGCAGGTACAAACCGATAAAGGCGGTTACAGAACCTACGTGGCCATCGAGCTTTCTGCAAGCGACATTGTTCAGAAGTACAATGAAAACCTATCAAAGGATGAGCGCCTTAAGATCGATTACGATTATGAGAAGTTCAAAGAGACCTTCGACAAGGAAATGGAAAAGATGGGCAACAAATAAAATTGCTCAACCCTGATAACTGAAGTGCCGCACATGTTGCGGCATTTTTTTTCTTAAAAAATCCGTTGCAAATTAATTATCTTGCTGTATGATCAATATTCTTGTCCCAACCGATTTCTCAAAATTATCAAAAGTTGCCATTGGGTATGCTGTGAAGCTGGCTAATAGTTTGAATGGAACGGTTACACTTCTTCACGTAATCGATAATGTGCTTACGCCTACCCGGAAAAGCCTGAGGGAAGAAGCAAAAGCCTTGGGACGCCAGGCTTCGGCCATTGCCAAACAAAATTTTATTCCTGTTTTGGCGGAAGCAGAAAAACTTAATAAAACCGGTAACGCTGTTGTCGTTAAAATCCGCACAGGAAGATCATTCAGCAATACCGTAAGATTGTTCGCCAAACGAAACAATATGGGAATGATCATTATGGGTACACGGGGTGCCAGCGGACTCGCCAAATATGTATTGGGAAGCAATACGGTTTCCGTTTTGGAGGTCAGTCCGGTACCCGTACTCGCTGTTCCGGGAAAAGCGGAGTTTAAAAACATCAAAAATTTGGTGTACGCTTCCGATTTGCGGCATTTTGAAAAAGAGGTGAAGGCCCTCTTTCCGTTCGTAAAAGCGCTGGATGCTGCGTTGCATGTATTGCATGTTGCAAAGAATGACGTAGATGTGGATGCCGTACAGGTTGAAATGAAAAACACTTTGAAAAAGCTCAGTTACCGCAAGAGTACCATATCCATAAAAATCAACAAGCCGGTTGATACGGCAATCGATTCACTTGTGCGTGAATTGAAAGCGGATATGGTAGCCATGTTTATGCGCAAGCGTACATCTTACCAAAAGATTTTCCACAGAAGCATGACCAAAAGGATGGCGTTTCAAAGCCATGTGCCGTTGCTGGCCTTTAAAAATAAGTAAAGACGCAAGATTTTGCGTCTTTACAATTATAAATTATAATTCATTCCAACTTCCAAGTAAGGGTATGATGTGTTTTTAAAACTCAGCACTTCCTGGAAATCTAGGGAAAGGGATTACATCCCGAATATTAGTCATACCCGTTACGAACAGCATCAGACGTTCAAAGCCCAATCCAAAACCGCTGTGTGGTGCCGATCCGAATTTGCGCAGGTCAAGATACCACCACAATTCTTTTTCAGGCAGACCCATTTCCCGGATACGCTTCAGCAGCCGGTCGTACCGTTCTTCACGCTGTGAGCCGCCAATGATTTCACCAATACCGGGGAACAAAACATCCATGGCAGAAACGGTTTTACCGTCTTCGTTCTGGCGCATATAGAATGCTTTGATCTCAGCCGGGTAGTTATACAGTATAACCGGCTTTTTAAAATGCTTCTCCACTAAGTAGCGCTCATGCTCCGATTGTAAATCAACACCCCAGTTTTCGATCAGGTACTGGAATTTCTTTTTCTTGTTCGGGTTGGAGTTCTTGAGGATATCAATCGCCTCGGTATATGACAAACGCTGGAAATCATTTTCAACAATGAATTTCAGCCGTTCAATCAATCCCAGCTCACTGCGCTGATCCTGCGGCTTGGCAGCTTCTTCCTCCTGCGCGCGTTTATTTAAAAATTCCAAATCATCGGAACAGTTATCCAGCGCATATTTACATAAGTATTTCAGGAACGCCTCAGCAAGTTCCATGTTGTCTTTCAGATCATAGAAAGCCATCTCGGGCTCGATCATCCAGAACTCTGCCAGGTGGCGAGTTGTGTTAGAGTTTTCTGCGCGGAAGGTTGGACCAAACGTATAAATCTCGCCTAACGCGAGCGCATACGTTTCACCTTCCAGTTGTCCGGAGACGGTAAGGTTTGTTTCGCGGCCAAAGAAATCTTCCTTGTAATCAATATGGCCTTGTTCATTTTTTGGAGGCTTGTTCAGATCCAACGTGGTTACTTTAAACATCGCGCCAGCACCCTCGGCATCTGAGCCGGTAATAACCGGAGTGTGAACATACGTGAACCCACGGTCGTTATAAAATTTATGGATAGCGAAAGCCATTGCATGACGAACACGCATCACAGCGCCAAATGTACTGGTGCGGGATCTGAGGTGCGCAATCTCGCGCAGGTATTCTAGGCTTGGTCTGTTCTTAAGCTGCAAAGGATAAGCTTCAGCATCGCAGTCACCCAGTATATTAAGTTCTTTCACCTTAACTTCCACGGCCTGGCCTTTTCCCAGGGAAGCAATAAGTTCCCCGGTAACGGAAATACACGCCCCGGTTGTGATTCTTTTTAATAACGCCTCATCGGTAGCGGTGAAGTCAACCACTGCCTGGATATTCTGAATCGTAGAGCCGTCATTGATGGAGATAAACTGACTGTTGCGAAAAGTACGCACCCACCCCTGCACGGTAACAGTTTGACCCGAAGGCGCGGCTGACAGAAGCTCTTTTATTTTAGTTCGTTTCATAAGTTGTAAATCACTGTGGCTCAAATGCTTTTCACCGGCAGCGAGGGCGCAAAAAACGTCATTTTGTAAATTTTATCAAAAAACTTTTTAAAGTTGTCGATTTGGTACGCCAATTGACTTGCCGGATTTTCAGGAATAAGGCGAATTGATAACTTTGCCTATCGATCAGGAACTCAGAGAGACAGAGAAATAATGCAGAGACTCGGACTAAATCAATCACTACAACAAAAGCTGTCGCCCCAGCAAATCCAGTTTATTAAGCTGTTGCAGGTGCCTACAGCCGAACTTGATACCCGGATCGAAGAGGAGCTTGAGATCAACCCTGCACTGGAAGAAGGAGAGGACGAACAACAGCCTGAAGAAAAAGCTGAAGCTGAACAGGAGTTTGACGAGGCTGAATCCAAGAACGAGGAAGAAGTTGACCTGAAAGATTACCTGGGTGATGACGACTCGATTGGCTATAAAATGCAGAGCGATGGCGGAGGCGATGAAGATGATCGCGAGATGCCCATCCCCATGGGAACGAGTTTGCATGAACAGCTTATGTCGCAGCTCGGCTACCTGGGGCTGACCGAGCAGCAGGATGCCATTGGCAAGCAATTAGTCGGAAGCATTGAAGCTGACGGTTACATCCGGAGAGACCTGGATGCGATTGTGAATGACCTGGCCTTTTCACAGGGCATTGATACAACGGTTGAAGAAGTTGAATCCATCCTGAAAAAAATTCAGTCGTTCGATCCGGCTGGTATTGCAGCCCGGAATTTACAGGAATGCTTACTCCTGCAGCTTGACCGCATGGATAACGGCCACGATATTGATGTAGCGGTTGCCAAAAAAATAATCGCTGAGTGCTTTGAGGAGTTTACCAAGAAGCACTATCAGAAAATCCAGAAGAAGCTGGGCACGGAAGACGAAGAGTTTGTGCGTGACGCGATGGAGCTGATCATAAAGCTCAACCCCAAGCCGGGCAGCGGCAGCACAACGGGTATGGTAAAAAACCAGTACATCATGCCGGATTTTATCCTGGTGAATAACAACGGCAAGCTTGAGCTTTCCCTGAATTCCCGGAATGCACCCGAACTCCGCATCAGCAAGTCGTACACCGAAATGTTTAAGGCTTACGACAAGGGCGATAAAAAAGATAAAAAGCTGAAAGAAGCTGTAACGTTCGTCAAGCAGAAACTGGATGCTGCAAAATGGTTCATTGATGCCATCAAGCAGCGGCAGCACACGTTGCTTCGCACCATGAAAGCAATTGTTGATTTTCAGTATGATTTCTTTTTGGAGGGCGATGAGACCAAGCTCAGGCCGATGATCCTGAAAGACATCGCGCAAATGATCAGCATGGATATCTCCACCGTATCGCGTGTGGCCAGCAGCAAGGCTGTACAAACCGACTTTGGAATTTTCCCGTTAAAATATTTCTTCTCGGAAGGTATATCGACTGATTCAGGCGAAGAAGTAAGTTCGCGTGAAGTGAAGCAGATCATTAAAGACATTATTGAAGCTGAGGACAAGAACAAACCATTCTCGGATGACCGCCTCGAGAAAATTCTGAACGACAAAGGTTACAATATTGCCAGGCGTACCGTAGCCAAGTATCGCGAGCAGCTAAACATACCGGTTGCCCGCCTGCGTAAAGAAATGAAGTAGTGAACGCATTTGCCCGGATCATTTCGTATGTGTTTCACCCGTTGCTGATGGGCACATATCTGTTTGCGCTTATGGTATTTCTTTTACCGGCCGCGCTGTACCCGATCAATGCCGGTTCTCAGCTTTTATTCCTGGTACTCATTTTTATTATCACGTTTATAATCCCGGTTTGCCTGATGTCGTTTTTGAAAATTTTCGGATCGATAAAATCTTTTAAGCTCGAAAGCCGGGAGGAACGTGTATTTCCTTTTTTTATGATTCTGCTGCTGTACGCTGCCTTTACGTATATCCTTACCTATCAGAATAAAATCGGATTTGACGATAATGTTTTCAAATTTTTGCTGATCATTGATTGCCTGGTGCTGATCGGAACGTTGTTCACCCTGTTTTATAAAGTCAGCGTTCATGCCATCGGGATTATGGGGTTAGCGGGCATTTTAATACCGTTAAATAAGGAATCAGATAACGTGCTGCTCTTGTGGATAACGGTCGGTGTGGTGGTATTGGCAGGGGTTGTGATGTCGGCAAGACTTCAATTAAATGCGCATACCCCGAGGCAGATTCTGGTTGGTGCGCTTTCGGGTTTTCTGATCGGCTTTTTTGGGATTATCCTTTTATTTTAAAATATACTGTATGAGCACATATCAATACCTGAAATATTCAGCGGAGCAAGGCGTTGCCACGATCACCCTCAATCGCCCGGACGTTTATAACGCGCTTAATGATGAGATCACGTACGAGCTCCAGGATGCGCTGAAAGCT
>CAZIGG010000005.1:0-41095 GCA_964538575.1 uncultured Roseivirgaceae bacterium | reverse complement strand
TTATAACGCGCTTAATGATGAGATCACGTACGAGCTCCAGGATGCGCTGAAAGCTATTGCAAAGGACGAGCAGGTGAGGGTTGTGGTGTTAACGGGTGAGGGGAAAGCTTTTTGTTCGGGCCAGGATCTGAAGGCAGCGTCCGGTGATCAGAAGCGGTCGTTTTTACAGTCGCTCCATAAGCGGTACAACCCGATCATCAGCGCCATGAGAAACCTTCCGAAGCCCATTGTTTGCCGGTTGAACGGAGTTGCTGCGGGAGCGGGATGTTCATTAGCGCTCGCGTGCGATGTTATTGTTGCTTCTGAAGATGCAACGTTAATCGAGGTGTTTATCAATATCGGCTTGGTGCCGGATTCCGGATCATCGTATTTTCTACCTCGCACGGTTGGCATGAACAAGGCATTTGAATTGTGCAGCATGGGTAACCGCGTAAAAGCGCCTGAGGCGGTTACGATCGGGTTGATTAACAAAGCTGTTCCTGCAGGTGAGCTTGACAGCGCAGTTAAAGGTTACACGGACTACTTTGCAAAAGCGCCAACCAAATCCATTGGCCTCATCAAAAAGATGCTTAACAAATCAGTAACCAGCACGCTGGAAGAAATGCTTGAATACGAAGCTTACTGTCAGGAGATAGCCGGTACTTCCAACGATTATAAGGAAGGGGTTACGGCCTTTCTTGAAAAGCGTAAGCCGGATTTTAAGGGCAAATAAAAAATGTCCGGCAAAAGGCATCTTATAAGATCAGCAATACGCTCTGATTAGAATGCTGCTAATGAAAGCCCGACCGTAAAGTTATTGATGTTCTCGCTGCCGCCAGGCCCGATGCCCTGCCTGAATAAAGGTGAGAGGTTGTAATAGGCATACACGGAAATATTTCCACCCCCAACCCGTAAATATGTTCCGTAACGAATCGGATACAGGTTAAAATTCTGTTTGTCTTTTAGCTTCTTGGTTTCTCCATCCTCACTGTACTTTTGCTTGGTGAAAGAATCGTAAAGCACGCCAAACTTAAAGCCCAATGAAACTTTGAAGCTTCGGTTAGGATCATCCGGGCGGGTACTAAACCGTATTTCCAGCGGAACGTCTATATAGTTTGTAATGAGCTTTGATTTTTTGAGATTAGGAAGGACAGAAGGTACCATGGAAACGGTATCCCTGCCCGAATTATATGCCAATGTCTTGTCGCTGTCAAACTTGTAGCGCTCGAGGCCAAAGCCAATACCGGGGTGAATGCTGAATTTTGATTTACCGAGGCGCTTATCTTGAAAGTAGTAAACGTTTACGGTGCTGGATCCGAAGAACTTGGTATTGAACCCGCCTTTCTCGGTTGGCATATTAAAGCCCACATCTACCTGAAATGTGCCGGGAATATTTGGCCGGCCTTTCTTTTGCGTTACTTCGGAAGTGCCCTGGGCAGAGGCTGCACCGCCAAGTGTTATCAGAAGGAGGAGAATGCCAGGGTTTTTAATCGATATGCTCATTTCAGTTGGATATGGAGGCACAAAAATAGACTTTTTGGTATCGGGTGCAAAAGCTGTTTTGGGATGAGTTAATTTATTATTTACATTTGCAGTCCAAAAAATAGCATCCGGACCCGTGGCTTAATGGATATAGCATCTGACTACGGATCAGAAGGTTGGGGGTTCGACTCCCTCCGGGTCCACTGATCGAGTAACATCGAATAACGAAACCGCTGAAACAGAACTTTTAGCGGTTTTTTGCTTTTATACACTTCCAGGGTTTTTACGTTAACAGCATTGTTCACCATGCTTGTCCGGTTACCGGGTTTCAAATATGTTACGTAACCGATGATGAAATCCATATTAAATTAGTTGCACTTCCGCACAAAAAGTTTTTGATCGGCTTACCGCTACAGAACGGGATTCGATCAGTAAAATTGTAACGATTATGACCTTACTCAAAGTTAGTTCCGTTAACTAAACTCAAAAGCTAAACGTTAGCATCACCTTAGCGGAAATATTATCGGACACTTCCGGGAAACGATATGGCCCGTAACGATAAAAAACTCCACCCCCGATACCATAGTGCGCAATGTTCACATAGTTGAAGCGGAGGATGTTTGAAATGAGAAGTCCGCTTTCGATATAGCCTTGCTCCAGGGTGTTAAACGAAATAGTGTTGTGCGGTTCTGATTCCTGTAACCGCCCAATACCCATGTTGTGGACAAGTTCAAGTTCAGGCCGGAAATACCGGCTGTTCGTACCCGTTAGCCGGCCTGCGTTGTGTTTTATTAAAATATAGGCGTACTGATCGGATGCAAATTCATACAACCCCATGGTTTGAAATTGATTCGGAACGACCAGGATATTCAAAAACGGATCTTCTGTTTTTGATCCTTTCCCGTTAGCAAGCAGTGAATAGGGTACTGCGTTATGGATAATTCCTGCATTGAATTGCAGCGTGGTTTTACCAAGTCCGCGCGTCAAAAACTGGTGATCAATTTTGAGATCTGCTTTTATAAAATCATACTGTCCGTTCAGCGCCTTAAACCCTTTTGACACGGAAAGATTTATTTGCGGGAAAGCAAACGAAGTAACCAGGCGGCCCGATCCGATCTGGGCATATTCTTCGCGCCAGGCAAAACGAAGCTGAATTCCCGCTTCAGCTACGGTGAACGCATGCATGTTCTCACCGGATTTTGGATCGGTATATTGATAGGGATAGGCCGGATTATATTTTTTGTGCTGAACGAAAAACGCCAGTTGTGTAAACCGGAGCGGCCGGATGTGCAATTGAATTTTACTTTGTTGAATGCTGTCCATACGTGAAGTAAACCAATTGCGAACGGTTTGTCCGCCTGCAGCCATAAACGGTGCAGCTAAGAAATTCGGATTTCCGGGTTCCGCCACGTCCTGCTGATACGACAGTTTAAGAAAGAAGTCGTTAGCCTTTTTCAGGTTGATCTGCCACGACCCGCCATACTTAAATCCCTTGTCGTTGAAGCCGTATGCCGCATAGACTTCCCACGTAAAAATTTCTGACAGCAATTCGCTTGTTTGAACGCCCAACCCGATCCGTATACCTTCATAGTCGTTAAACCGCAGCATATGTTCGTAGGGCAGGTAGAATTTTCCGACTCTCAGTTTTCCAACCATCAACGATTCGCCTGCATTGATCATATTGTTGACCATCTTTTTATATCGCGGGCTTAACGTGTCATACAGGTGGTATGTATTTTTTTCTTTTCGGGAAAGAGGAATGGCGCGCTCATTGTTCCAAAAAGCAGAATCCTTCCGGTTGGCATCTCTCATGAACTTCGTATTAATAAAATCGAATTCATTTTTAGCAAGCTCAGGATTGATTTCCGGTTGATTGACGAAGGTGCTATGCTGGTATTGTAACCTGCGCTTACCGATTTTGTACTGGGTGAGGGTAAAGACCGTATTGAGCTGCCGGGGAAACCAGTGACCGGATATAAATACATATTGCTGCTGGATGGCAATGCGAATCATAACATGCTTATCCGCAGGTTCTGCTATAACATTTTCGAGTGCATAGCCATTTGAATTAATATGAAGCTGCCCGCTGAGCGCATCGAAATTTTTTCCGGGCAAGGGCTCAAATTGAATAATGAAAACCGTATCGGCTTCCTGGTATACGGTATCCGTTAAGGTAAAATGATAACGGGTTAAACTGCCCGGGCTGATTGGATTGCGATAGTTCCTGTCGAGCAACGTAATATGGTCTGTATAGAATGTGAAAGGCTGAAAGTCAGTGGCCAGCACCACGAAAAAAGGATCATCAACTCCGCTCATTTTATTCCCGATAACGGTTTCTTTGGAAAAGTTTGGTGCAAGAAATTTTTTCTCGGTTACACTTTCATTCAGAAAGAAGTAAGTACTGTCTGCCAGGTTACTTCGTTTGTTAACGGAATCAGGTTCAGGCTCCCCGTCCAGCGAGGCATAAAATTTATGATATGCCCTGTACCGGAATGAGTGGAGGTTTTCGGGATCGTTCTTCGCGCGGTTGGCTGTTGCTTTTCTAATAATCCGGTGGGCCGGATTGTCTTCGGGATGTATCGCAATTTCCGGAAGCTCTGCAATCATTTCCGTAAGTTCGATCACAAGTTTCCCGGTTACATCCGTAAGGGGAATGCGCTGACTTGCATAGCCAATGGATGACACGACCAGCGTATCCGATGCGTTAACCTTTAGCTGAAACTCACCGAGAATATCGCTTGTCGTGCCGGTGTGAGCCTTCGGAAGCGAGATTGTAACAAATGGAACGGGAGCACCCGTGCGTGCATCAAGGGTTTTGCCGGTTAGAATTGATTGTGCGCCTGCTGAAAAAAATGTTAACAACGCAAGGGCAAGCGAAACCCAGGATAATTTCATTTGGGTAACTTACTAAAATGCAGGCATCTTTAAAAAGAATAGGGTAGATGCAACCATTCACATCTCTACGGAAATAAATCGATCACTATTTCAATTTCCGCAACCACTCCAAAATCCGAACCATCGCCAGGCAACTGCTATGGGCTGGTTGAGTTAGGCGTTAGCCAGAACTTCCGGGCTACGAATTTTTTCATCATCATCTTAAAAGCCGGGTGCATTTGTGAGAATTTCACGAGGTATGAAAGTCTTCCGGTGAAGCTTATCTTGCAATCATGTTTGTTGAAGTCCATACCCCGCAGCATCTCACCAGGCAAGAGCTCGATGCCTACCTGGAGCGGGGGTGGTTTCGCATGGGTCAGACGATCTTTACCACCAATTTTGCGCATGTAAAGGATCAGATGCTCAGCACCATCTGGCTGCGCATACAGCTATCCAGGTATGAACGTGACGAAGTGCACAAGAAGCTGCTCAAACGGAATGAACGGTTTGCAACATGCATTAAGCCTGCAATCCTTACAGAAGAGAAGGAAGTATTGTATGCGCGTTATCGCGAAACGTTGTTGTTCGCGGTCAGCGAATCGCTGCAGCATTTGCTCTTCGGTAAAGGTGATGGTTCATCCATTTATACTACGTATGAGGTAACACTTTATGATCAGGATAAACTTATCGGCTGCGGTTTCTTTGACCTGGGCGGGAATAGCGCTGAAGGAATCGTATCGTTCTATGATCCGGAGTACAGAAAATTCAGTCCCGGCAAATACTTAATCTACTCCAAGATTCAGTTCTGCAAAGAGCTTGGCCTTCAGTATTTTTATCCCGGATACTTTGTCCCGGGCAATCCCTCTTTCGATTACAAGTTGAGCATGGCAAAGGGGGCATTGCAATTTCTGCAGCTCAGTTCAAATACCTGGCAGGATTATACTTCGTTCTCACCGGCTGATATTCCGGCAGAGGTTATGTGTCGCAGGCTTAAGGAACTGAATGCGATGCTGCTGACAGCCGGACTTGAGAGTCATGTGCTGAAGTATGAATTTTTCGATGTGGGGTTAGTTCCCGACATGCGCAATTCGCAATTGCTTGATTTCCCCCTTTTTCTGTTGATCGGTCCGTTAAGCGACAAGCCGGCAGGAATAATTGTAGTATACGATGTACGGGATGAAGCTTATCATTTACAGCTTTGCATGCCTGCATTGAAACCCGACCAAACCAGCCCGGACCCAACGGTTTACTCAGCTTTCTTTCTGAAACCTGTACAGGAAGTCTATCAGTCGCCCGATGTACATGCGATCGCTGCATTGCTGGTTAGCATAAATGAGCGGACGGCAATTGAGAAGTGAAGAAATGGCTAACCATAAAAAACTACACCCTGTAATTCATTACTTTTGCTGAGATTATTTTCAAGACTTGAAGCAATTCCGATTTAACGTTAAGGACATTATCCTCTGGGAAGACGAAGATTACTTCGCGCTGAACAAGCCCCCGTTTATTTCAACCTTACAGGATAGAGCGGATGAAACTAACCTGCTTGATCAGGCGAAGCAGTACATCGAAGATGCGCAGGTCTGTCACCGGCTGGATAAGGATACGTCCGGTGTGATTATTTTTGCCAAAAACCCGGAGGCTTACCGCAAGCTGAACATGCAGTTCGAGAACCGGAGGGTACAGAAAGTTTACCATGCTGTAGTAGATGGAATTCATAATTTTAAGGAAGAGCTTGTAGATGCCCCGATCTTAAAGCAGGATGATGGTATCTCTAAGATCAGCAAGGCGGGCAAACCTGCACAAACCTGGTTCAGCTCGATAAAATCCTATACGCATCACACATTAGTAGAGTGCCGCCCGATCACCGGCCGCCAGCACCAGATCCGGATTCATCTCACGTTATTGAAGGCCAGCATCACGGGCGATGAGTTGTATGGCGGAAAGCCGTTTTTTCTATCGAGCGTTAAGCGCGGCTTCAACCTCAAGAAGAATACGGAAGAAGAACCCTTCATGAAACGTATGGCTCTGCATGCGCGGTCGCTGGAGTTTACTAACCTGAAGCATGAGACTATTGTAGTGGAGGCACCTTACCCGAAGGATTTCCAGGCGTTCATTCGTCAATTGGAGGTTAATTCCTGAAAAAAAATAAGGCATTAGGGGTTAGGTAAAAATTCGCCTGATGCCTAATGCCTTATTTCTGAGCTGAAATCCTCCTGAAAAGCCCGAACCCGGCTTGGATTTCACAATACGTACAGTTACCTTTGTGTCCCTTTTCAAAAGAAGGGTGAGAAATCATCGATTTTAACTGTAAAAATGGATCATTTAAGCTATAGAACCGCACACGCCAACAAGGCTACGGTTGAGAAAAATTGGATCCTGGTTGACGCAAAAGACCAGGTATTGGGTCGTGTTGCCAGCGAGATTGCCAAAATCATTCGCGGCAAGCACAAGACCAGCTACACTCCAAATGTTGATTGCGGAGATAATGTAGTGGTGATCAATGCCGAGAAGGTAAAGATGACCGGCAAAAAATGGACTGACCGTGTGCTGTATACGCACTCTGGTTACCCGGGCGGACAGCGTGAGCATACGCCTGCATTGATCCGTGAAAAACACCCGATCCGTTTGGTGGAACACGCTGTTCGCGGGATGCTTCCTAAAAACAAACTGGGTAACGAACTGTACAGAAGCCTGCACGTTTATGTAGGTGGTGAGCATCCGCACACGGCACAACAACCTAAAGAACTTAAGTTTAAACTATAATTAATGGATAATTTCAACGCAACGGGTAGAAGGAAAACTTCAGTAGCCAGAGTTTACGTAACTCCGGGGAAAGGTGACATCACTGTGAACGCCCGTGATCTCAAGGAATATTTCCTATCTGAGATTCACCAAACCATGGTTAAGCAGCCGCTTGTGGCGCTTAAAGCCGAGAATCAGTACGATGTAAGCATTAACGTAGAGGGAGGCGGTATTAAAGGTCAGGCAGAAGCAATTCGCCTGGGCATCAGCCGCGCACTTGTACAATCGAATGCCGAGAACAAGCCAACGCTGAGAAAAGAAGGTTTTGTAACCCGCGACTCCCGCATGGTGGAACGTAAGAAGCCCGGCAGAAGAAAGGCAAGAAGAAGATTCCAGTTCAGCAAACGTTAATCTAAACATCGAAATCACATGTCAAAGAAACTTACATACCAGGATTTGCTGGACGCAGGTGTACACTTTGGTCACCTTACCCGCAAATGGAACCCGAAGATGGCCGAGTACATCTTCATGGAAAATAACGGCATTCACTTAATCGATCTTAACAAAACATTATCAAGCATCGAAGAAGCGTCTTTTGCCTTGAAGAACATCGTACGTTCAGGCCGTAAGATCATGTTCGTAGCTACCAAGAAACAGGCTAAAGACATTGTTTCTGACGAAGCAAAACGCCTGAACATGCCATTCGTTACAGAACGTTGGCTGGGCGGTATGCTTACCAACTTCGCTACGATCCGTAAGTCATTGAAGAAACTTTCCCAGATCGATAAGCTGATGAAAGATGAGGCTTATACTAATTTGGCGAAGAAAGAGAGACTGATGATGAGTCGCGAGAAAGCAAAGCTTGAAAAACAGCTTGGCGGTATCGTTGACCTGAACCGTCTTCCTGCAGCGTTGTTCATCATCGATGTAAAACGCGAACACATTGCGGTAGCCGAGGCGCAAAAGCTGAACATCCCTGTTTTCGCAATGGTGGATACAAACTCAGACCCGTCTGTAGTTGATTTCCCGATCCCCGCGAATGACGATGCGTTCAAATCAATCTCCCTGATCACCAAGCACATCGGTGAAGTGATCGAAGAAGCATTGAGCGAGCGCAAGAAGGACAAGGAAGAAGCCACGCTGAAGCGTGACGAAGAAGAAAAGAAAAAAGTAGACGAGACGGTTGCATAAACCGGGCTTAGCCGATCGCTAATCTTATATAAGTTAAACATCGGTCGAAAGCCGATGTTTATTTTTTAAAGGCATTGATAACAAGTAAATAACAAAATTTAAACGCTAAATACACATGTCAGTAATTTCAGCAGCAGATGTAAACAAATTAAGGCAGATGACCGGTGCCGGTATGATGGATTGTAAAAAAGCCCTTACCGAAGCAGAAGGTGATTTCGAAAAAGCCATTGAGATATTAAGAAAGAAAGGACAGAAAGTTTCCGCCTCCCGTTCCGACCGTGATGCAAAAGAAGGTTCTGTTTTTGTAAAAACTTCAGCCGATAACAAAGAAGCAGTATTGATCGCCCTGAATTGCGAGACTGACTTCGTAGGCAAGAACGAAGAGTTCCAGAACCTCGGTAAGCTGATCGCAGAAACTGCATTCAGCAAAAAACCTGCTACGAAAGAAGCGTTGTTGAATGAGAAAGCGGGTGACTTAACCATCAACGACAAGATCGTAGAACTCGTAGGTAAGATTGGAGAGAAGATTGAGGTGAGCGAATACATCCACATGAAAGGTGAAGCGGTTGTTCCATACATCCACGCAGGTTCCAAGCTGGGCGTATTGGTTTCATTGAAAGGTGTTAACGGAAAAGATGTAACCGAAGCCGGCAAGGATGTGGGCATGCAGATCGCGGCCATGAACCCGGTTGCGGTTGATGAAACATCGGTTGATAAATCGGTGATTGAAAAGGAATTGGAGATTGCAAAAGCACTGATCCTGGCAGAAGGCAAGCCTGAGAATATGGTTGAGAAAATTGCGCAGGGCAAGCTGAACAAGTTTTTCAAAGACAGCACCTTGTTGCCGCAGGCGTTTGTGAAAGACAGCTCTAAAACTGTTGCGCAGTATCTTGACAGTGTGTCAAAAGGATTGACCGTTGCTGAGTTCAAGCGAGTATCGATCGGATAATTTCGACCGAAAAGTATGAAGTTGAATAAAAGGGAGTTTTACGACTCCCTTTTTTTATTACAAGTCATCTCAAAAATACTCATAATGCGGTCATCCCGAGGAACGAGGGATCTTCGAACATACAGAACATGCGAAATTTGAAGATTCCTCTCCCGCTTTGGCGGGATCGGAATGACCAGACTATTTTTGAGATGAGTTCTAGTTACCTTTTATTGGTAAAGCGTATACCTGACAGCCAAACCCATGATTATCCTATGAAAACAGTATTGCTGGTAGAGGATGAGAGCACGTTCCAGATGATTGGAAAGATTTTGTTACGTACCATCGGCCTGCCGCCTGACAACTTTTACAGCGCTCAAACCGGCAAAGAAGCATTGGAATTACTCGATAAGTTTCAGGCTGAAGGTAAGCCGATCCCGGATTTAATTCTCCTGGATGTTTATATGCCGATTATGGATGGCTTTGGGTTTCTGGAAGAGTATTCGAAAAAAGATTATCCAGGAAAAGATAACATTACAATTATCGCCCTTACTTCTTCCCAAGATCCGCGCGACATAGAACGGATGAAGCAATATGGTGTAACTAAATACATGAGTAAGCCGTTGGAGGAGAGTAAAATTCGGGCGGAGTTGGGGCTTTAAGGTGTTAATTGTTATTCGTTAATAATACACTATTAACGAATAACAGAAAACGATTAATTACTGTTCGATCTTGAATTTGATCGGCAGCACCATCTTCACGTTAACGGCCATTTTGTTTTGTAAGCCCGGTGTCCATTCGGTAAGTTTTTCAACCATGCGAACGGCTTCCTTATCGCAATCCCGGTCGAAGCCACGCAGAACTTTTATATCGCGAAGCACACCTTCATCACTCACGATAAACTCAACGAATACGGTCCCTTCCTTACCCATTTGTTGGGCGCTGCGCGGATAGCGCATATTCTTTTTCAGAGTTTTCATCATACCTTCAAAACCGCCTTTATAGACTGGCATAACCTCAACATGGATGAAAGGTTCATTACTTTTCACCGCCACTGTGCCTGAATCTGTTCCGTTACTCACACCGCCCGATGTTCCGGTATCCGTTGTGCCAGTTCCATCCGGAGTACCTTCTGTTCCGGTAGATGTTGTTGCGGGTTCGGGAGTCGGCTCAACAGGTTCAGTTACAACAACCTGTGGGGGAAGCTCACGATTAACACTTCTTACCGGTTCCGTTCTTGGCTTCTGCGGAATAATGTCTGCTTTAATATTGGGAGGAGTACCGGGAGTAAATACAGGAACTTCTTTAGTGATTTCTTTAATAACCTGCCCGCCATTGATAAAATCGGCAACCAGAAAAATAGCGACCGCCAGCCCAAGGCTGGTCAGTAAGCCTCTGATCAAACCGTTTGAATAGTCCTGACGAAGCGCATACGCACCGTACGCCTTGTTCCTGTTCTCGAAGATGAGATCATCCCAGCTTCGGATGTTTTGGTTCTGCTTTTCCATAAACTGAAGATTTTGGTTTAGTAAATCTTTGAGTATAGAATACACACCAGGCTAAAAAGTCACGGTGGCGGTGAAAATTTAAATGAACGGTTAATATCCTCGACTACCAGATTGCTCAAAAGGGTAATTTCAGGATTTGGACTATGTTTGGAATTTATAAGTTTAACGTAGATAATTCCGGGAACTGGCGAAATAGCAACTATCCCAAAATCTGGCGAATAGTAATAGAATGCCTCTTCGTCAAAGGAATCGGGCACGTCATAAAAATATTTGAAGATTGGATATTGTTTACCATTAACTAAGTACTCTTTATGAGACACAAATGAAAAATTGTCAACAGTTCCATGTATTGAGTCTATTGGGAACCAATATTCACCTTTTGGAAATGCCTTAGTTCCTCCGTATACAATGGAAAATGCACTGTCATTTTTTATCTGGCTATTAATTACGGTTGAAACTGTATCAACGATTTCCCAGGATCCTTTACTGATCCCATAGCTAAATATTTTTTGAGTATTTGATTCCTCCTGCTTCTTATCCAGCAACACCTTCCACATCGAAAGGAAAATCAGCGCAAGCACAAACAATGTGAGGGCTAGGGAGTAAATAAATATTCGCAACGCCCGCTTAAAGCGTTTATTGCGCTCATACTTTTTCAGCAAAGCCGGATAGTTCCTGTATTGCTGTAAATTATCCGGGGTCAGGATCTTCTTCCGTATTTTTATTTCAACCTTTCCCATCGTATTTGATCTTCAATTTAAAGTTTTTGCGGAGGCTGTCGAGCGCCCGGTACGCGCGCATTTTGGCCCCGCTTTCGGTAATGTCGAGGATAAAGGAGATTTCTTTAAAATCCTTATCCTCAAAGAAACGCAGGTTCAATACCTCCAGCATCTCGGCTGGCAGTTCCGCCAGGTAGCTCAGCAAGCGCTCAATCATTTCTTCATCCCAGCCTTCGTTGGCTTGTTCGTACAGGTCTCTTACTTTTCCTTCTTCCAGGCTGAACGTTTTAGAGCTTTTCTTTTTCCGGTAGTACCGGTTTACTTCGTTGCCGGCAATCTTATAAAACCACGCAGAAACAGGAACGCCCCGGAACGTAAATTTGTCAACATTCTTTAGTGCGTTCAGAAAAGTCTGTGAAGTTAAGTCGGCCGCTATATCTTCATCATCGGTTTGCCGGTAGATGAAACCAAAGATTCGGTCGAAATACTTCTTGTAAAGCAGTCCGAATTCGTCCGGGTTTTTCCGCGATTTCTCCAGGATGGCATACTCGGACCGGATTTCCTCTTCAGACATAGTACCTTTTCAAGGTTCGGGGTTAAGATACCTAAAATCAAGAATACAGGAAGCAGGGATAAGTCACATCGATTTTGATTTTATTTTTCAGTACCTTGACCTTATACTCCTGCCTCCCGAATGAGCGACTCTATCCTGAAGGACCTTGATGAACTAATCAGTCAACACGTTATTACGGAGGATGAGGCAACGCGTATCCGAAATTATTACAGTCAAAAGCCCCAACTGGAAAACAACCGACTGGTAATTGTTTTTGGAGTACTCGGTTCGTTGCTGGTCGGCATGGGCCTGGTGCTTATTATTGCGCATAACTGGGATGTGTTATCCAAGCCGGTAAAGCTTGCTGTTGCTTTATCACCCCTGTTCATTGGGCAAGTAATCTGTGGGTATTTATTATGGAAAAAGTCAACAAGCGTTGCCTGGCGCGAAGGTGCTTCCGTATTTGTTGTATTTGCTGTGGCAACCGCTATTGCCATCGTCAGCCAGGTTTATAATATTGAAGGAAACTTTGCTAATTTTCTGTTCGTTTGGATGCTCCTTTGCTTTCCACTGATGTATGTTATGCGATCATCAGCGGCCTCACTGTTGGCCTGGATAGGCATAACCTGGTGTGCGTGTGAGGACGGATATTTTCACTCGTATTCCGACATCCCCTATAAGTATTGGATTCTGGCACTTGCTGCAACACCGTGGTATTGGCAGCTCTGCAAAAAAATGTCGAATTCAAACTTTACATATTTACATCACTGGATCGTTGCAGGATCATTGATTATAACGTTAGGTACTTTTGCCGATCATTCGGAAGAATTACTCGTTCCTGCTTACATGTTCCTGTTTGGAGTTTTTGTCCTGATCGGGCAACTGTCGGTGTTCTCAGCGCAGCGCCTGCTTGTTAATGCCTATCTTATCCTGGGAAGTCTCGGTATCGTAACTTTGCTGCTGATCCTGAGCTTTGATTGGTACTGGGTTGCTCTTGAACATAAGGATTCAACGCAGTGGGTGTTTTCGGTCGAAGGCATATTGTGCGTAGCCCTGATTGTACTGGCTGTCATGCTATTCGCCCGATTACTAAAAACAGTGCGGGCCAATGAACTGCTTTCCAAAAGTTATGTGATCCCTGTGTTTACGGTGCTTTTCGTATTGGGGAATCTTGAACCTTACGGTGCGCAAATTTTTACGAATGTTTTTATTCTCTTCTTATCAGTTTACACCATTCGCGAAGGAGCTAAGGCAGATCACCTGGGGAGAATGAATTATGGATTAATGATTCTCACGCTGCTGATTATCTGTCGGTTCTTTGATACAGACCTGAGTTTTGTCATTCGCGGGCTGTTATTTGTGATAGTAGGATTGGGCTTTTTTGGAATGAATTATCGTATGGTTAAAAAAAGAAAGGAACGTAACAAATGAAAAAACTGGTACTTCCCGCGTTTGCGCTGATGGCGCTGGCTCAATGGATGGTGCCGGCAAAAATGATCCTGGACAGCGAGACTGTATTGACTACAGGAACCGAGTACAAATTCAGAACAGAACCTATTGACCCTTCTGATCCCTTTCGGGGAAAATATGTTACGTTGCGTTTTAATGCGGAAAGATTCGAAACCGACACCCTTTACAGATATAAAGAAGGAAAAGAAGTGTATGCATTGCTTGCTGTGGATTCAGCGGGATATGCAGCAATTGCCAACCTGTATCATGACCCTCCGGCAAATCTTGACTTTAACATTCTGAAGACCACCATTGGGTATGTGTGGATTAAAGGGGGGAAACAAATGGTAAATCTCAATTTTTCATTTGACAGGTTTTATGTCGAGGAATCAAAAGCCTCTAATGCTGAGCAGGTTTATTGGAATGCGCAACGCGACTCAGCGCAGGTTGCCTACGCGATAGTAAAAATCCGGAACGGGCAGGGCATTATTAAGGATGTCATGATCAATAACCGGCCCATCCTTGAAATCGTGCGGGAATTAAACGAAAAAGAGAATCGAAAATAATTTTTTGGTATTCCGGATCAACCTGAAACCCTTTTCTGCATCTTTGCGTAAGCAAATTCATTAATCGACAACGAACCATGAAGCTGGTATTCTGAGTCCTGTCCACGGACGGGACATCTTGGCGCACGCCAATTTTACTTCTAATCAATCCGCTATCTGGCGGATGCTTCAAATAATTCATTAAATTTTAAACTGGTTTGTATGTCATTTTCTGCAAAACTGACTTCTTTTTTTCGTTTACTTAAACAGGCTATCAAAGGCGGGGAAGAAAACTTCACCGAAGGCAGCATCGACCGCGCTATATTTCTGTTAAGCGTTCCCATGGTATTGGAGATGCTCATGGAATCGCTGTTCGCAGTTGTGGATATTTTCTTCGTAAGCCGGCTGGGCGACAACGATGCTATTGCTACCATCGGTTTAACCGAATCTGTTCTTACCGTTATTTATTCCCTGGCGATGGGGATCAGCATGGGCGCCACTGCGATGGTGGCGCGCAGGGTGGGAGAGAAGGATATTCCGGCTGCGCAGGTGGCGGCAGCACAATCCATTTATATCGGTATCGGTCTTTCGCTCATCATTAGTGTGATTGGGATTTTCTTTTCAACGGATATCCTTCGCCTGATGGGGGCGAGTGAATCGCTGATCGCGAATAATTCAGGATATACGCGGTGGATGCTTTGCGGGAACATAACCATCGTTATGCTCTTCATTATAAATGGAATTTTCCGCGGAGCCGGCAATGCTTCAATCGCGATGCGTGCGTTGATCATTTCGAATGGACTGAACATTGTATTTGCGCCTGTTTTTATTTTTGTGCTGAACATGGGCGTGGAAGGCGCTGCGGTAGCCACCATGATTGGTAGAGGAACTGGCGTGCTGTACCAGATATATCATCTTACCAAAGGAAAAGGATTGATCCGCTTACATATCCAGAACATGGCCGTACGCTGGGATATCATCTGGCGGTTGATAAAAGTTTCGGCCGGTGGTACGGGGCAGTTTATCATTGCTTCGGCAAGCTGGATATTTTTGGTGCGCATCATTTCTATATTTGGCAGTGCTGCGCTGGCGGGTTACACGATTGGGATTCGTGTAATCGTGTTTGCGATCATGCCTGCGTGGGGAATGGCAAATGCTGCCGCAACCTTGGTGGGTCAGAATTTAGGCGCGGGTTTACCGGAGCGCGCTGAGAAATCAGTTTACCGGTCGGCATTTTTGAATATGATCTTCCTGGGTATTGTAACAGTTGTATTTTATACGCTCGCGGGACCCATTGTTGGAATTTATACCGATGACCCGACCGTATTGGAAAGCGGCATGCAGTGCCTGAAAATTGTAAGCCTGGGTTATATTTTCTATGCCTATGGCATGGTGATTATTCAATCCTTCAATGGAGCGGGCGATACGTTAACACCTACCATCCTGAATGTGTTTGGATTCTGGCTATTCCAGATTCCGTTCGCTTACCTGATGGCTATCATTCTTGATTTTCAGACTACCGGGGCGTACATCGCTATTGTTACGGCTGAATCCGCTATGGCGATTGCTGCCATCATCATCTTTCGCAGGGGAAAGTGGAAACATGTCAAGATATAGTTGCTCGTTGAAAGTTATCCGTTAATGGTTCGAACATCGATTAACGGATAACGATTAACTATTTTCTTTCTTCTTAAATGCTGCCTTAAACGCATTGTTCATTTCTTCGCCCGCCTTTTTCAGGCTGGCTTCAACTTCTTTCCAGCGTTCCTTGTTTTTTGCTTCGTCCTTAAGCTTTTCGGCTGAATCTTTTAATTCCTCAAAGCGATCCTTGAATTCTTTCTGCAGGCGGTCACCGGCTTCGTTCAGCTCAACCACAAATTCATCGATTCGTTTGCCAAAATTTTTAAAGGTCTTTTCAGCTTTTCCCTGTTCTTCCGTGTTTTCCATAAAAGTGTTCTTCTCAGCACAAAGTAACGAAAATCCGTATGTAAGGGTTCGTAACTTGGCACAAATTGGTTAAACAACACCCCGGGAAGGCGTTTCGACCCGTAGAAATTGAAATAAAAGTTATTCTTTCGAAAGTGTTTTCTATTACCCGATGGCGTTATAACTTGAAGGTTCAAAATAATTACGCTTGAGAAAAATAACAGTTTTTATACTTGTTCTGACGGTGCTTTTAAGTAACTGTGCTTCCCAAAAAAAACATAAAAAGCTGAAGCCCGGTAAGCCGATTCCTTGTCCAACAAAAGATTGCTAAATGAGTGCATTTCGGAAGATTGTGATTGCAATCGATGGGTATTCAGCCTGCGGCAAAAGTACAACGGCTAAAGAAGTAGCCCGGATTTTAGGTTACCGGTACATCGATTCGGGAGCTATGTACCGGGCAGTAACGTTATTTTTTCTTGATCAGCATGTTTCATTATCGAATCCTAAAGATATTACCCGCGCGCTTTCGCAGATTCAAATAACGTTTAAGGTGAACTCAAAAGGTGTTTCAGAAACGTATCTGAATAACCTGAATGTGGAGAAAGAGATCCGCAAGATGCGCATCTCGGAAAAGGTAAGTCCGGTAAGTGCCATCAGGGAAGTGCGCGTTGCGATGGTGGAGCAGCAGCGCAGGATGGGAAAGGAAAAAGCGATTGTGATGGATGGCCGCGATATCGGTACAGTTGTATTTCCGAATGCGGAGTTGAAATTCTTTATGACAGCCGATATGATTGTTCGTGCCATCCGCAGACAGAAAGAGCTTTTGGATAGCGACAAACTCGTTGACCTGGATGACGTAATTGAAAACATTGCCCAGCGTGACAAGATTGACACTACCCGAAAGGAAAGTCCGTTGCGTCAGGCCAGCGATGCCATTGTCATTGATACAACACACATCACCATTGACGAGCAGGTTGACGAAGTTGTCCGTTACGCGGTAAGCAAAGCGCTTCGCACCGTATAGTCTCTTTATTTGTTAATATTTTTTTATGGAAACCCCCGTTCGCAGAATTGTTCGTTATTTTTTTAGCGGAACGTTATTCATTGTTCCATTGGTGGCAACCATTTATGTGATTTTTCTTTCATTCACCTGGCTCGATAACCTGATCCCGTTGCCTTATCCCGGCCTGGGCTTCGCGATCATTATCGTGGCGATTACACTCTTTGGGTATTTTACTTCCAATTTCCTGTTTCAGACGTTAGTCACCTGGTTTGACAGTATCGTTAACAAAATACCTTTGGTGAAACTGATTTATTCTTCTGTAAAGGATTTGTTAAATGCATTTGTGGGTGATAAGAAGAAATTCACCAAGCCTGTGCTGGTAACCATCAATAAAGAAAACCAGCTTCATCGCATCGGATTTATTACGCAGGATGACCTGAGTACACTTGGGTTAAAGGATATGGTGGTTGTTTATTTTCCACAATCCTATGCGGTTGCGGGTGACCATTTTGTTGTGCCAATGGAGAATGTAAAGCCCCTCAACGTACCGGGGCATGTTGCGATGAAGTTTATTATTTCCGGGGGCGTAAGCGGATTTAAGGAAGGTTAACTGATCACGCCTGACCCAATCAGCTCATCATTCTCATACCACGCAGCAAATTGCCCTGGAGTAATGGCTTTCTGAGGTTTATCGAAAATAATATAAAGACCTTCTTCCTTTTTATGAAGCGTGCACGGCTCAAGTTTCTGCCGGTAGCGGATACGGGCAAGATAATTTTTGCTCTCGCCAGTTTGTAAGGAAAGGTCAGTCCGCACCCAATGCTCATCGACAGCCGGAATGAACAATCCTTTGCGGTGTAACCCGGGATGATCCTCACCCATGCCCATGTAGATAACATTTTTGTCAGTATCGGTTCCGATGATAAACATCGGCTTCGGCTTACCGCCAATGTTTAACCCTTTTCGCTGGCCGATGGTGTAGTAATGGGCACCGTTATGCTCACCGATTATGTTACCTGATTCAGGGGTGTAGACAAACGGCTCAGTAAGATGCTCAAAGCCATTGCCGGCTTTTCCGTTTTTAAATACAACTGCATCGGCTGCGATTTCTATTGCCTTGCCCTTTTTAGGAAGCAGTTTTTGCTGCAGGAAATCGGGCAAGTGAACTTTACCAATAAAGCATAAGCCCTGTGAATCTTTCTTCTCCGCGGTTGCGAGCCCGGCCTTTTTGGCGATTTCGCGGACTTCAGGTTTCAATAATTCCCCGATCGGAAACAATGCCTTCGATAATTGTTCCTGCGTAAGCTGGCAAAGGAAATAGCTTTGATCTTTGTTCGGATCTTTTCCACTTAGTAAGCGGTAAACTTTTTTGCCTTCAACCTCAATTTCTTCTTTGCGGGCATAATGACCAGTGGCTACATAATCGGCTCCCAGCTTTAATGCTGCTTTAAGAAAAATATCAAACTTGATTTCGCGATTGCACAATATGTCAGGGTTAGGAGTTCTTCCGCGCTGGTATTCGGCAAACATGTAATCAACAATGCGTTCTTTATATTCTACACTCAGGTCGATAGCCTGAAATGGAATTCCGAGATGCTGCGCCACAATCATGGCATCGTTGCTGTCGTCAAGCCAGGGACACTCGCTGCTGATCGTAACCGAGTCGTCATGCCAGTTCTTCATGAACATACCGATAACGTCATATCCCTGCTCTTTCAGCAGGTATGCCGTTACGCTGGAGTCCACTCCGCCTGATAAACCGACAACTACTCTTTTGCTCATTTTTCTGTCAGTCTGAATTTGTCGAAGACTCACTCAATAACTCGTTTACAATCTCATTAAACCGCTGTTTCCAGCGCTCATGATACACTCCGGTACCCGGACCTTCAAATCCTGTGTGGATATGTTTCACTTTTCCATCCTTTCCGATGAAGATCATGGTGGGAAAGGCAACAATTTTATTCAATGCCGGCAATGCTTCAGCAGCTTTAACTTTATTGTTAACACCTGCGATTACGAAATCATAATTAACGCCCCATTTCGCTTTCATTTTTTTCACCCGCTCGCTTGCATAATTGAGATCGGGTTTCCGTTCGAACGCCAATCCAAGCACTTCAACTCCGCGATTTTTGTTGTTATCATACCAGGGTGAGAGGTACTTTGTTTCATCCATGCAGTTGGGGCACCAGGTTCCGGACAACTGAAGAATCACCACCTTGTTTTTAAAACGTTCATCGGTAAGACTTACATTCTTACCGTTCAGGTCAGGAAACGTAAAGTCAAGCGTTTCAAAGCCCGGTTTTAAGTAGGTTAGCGATTCAGCATCCGGTAACGAAGCATTTTCATTTTTGATACCTGTCCAGGATTGATGATAGCTTCGTCCTGCCCAATAATCTCCTATAAGCATGGAATCTTTCTTCACTGCTTTAAAGAGATAGGCATGATTTCCGTCAAATGTGCTCAGGAAAAGTGTATCATTAAAGACTCCGCCTTCGAGGTAGCGATAATCTCCGGTTGTTGTCAGGAACGAGCCCGTTGCATAATTTCCTTTTTGGTTAATGATTCCAACAGATTGCGTGGTATCGGTTTCATTTACAAATACAACTTCATACTTGCCTGAGAAATTTTTAACTGACGCAGTTGTATCGGTTGGCTGGAATCTAAAGCTATCCCCGAAAAGAGCGTCAAACCTTATTTTGAAGTCAGGATTGTAGTTAAGTGTGAAGTAACCGTTTAATTCATCGTTATTCAAAGCTGCCCGCAGTTGTGCATCGAATACATGGAGTACCATATTTACCGAATCACCATCATACGTCACTTCGTCCAGCAGCAGTTCTTCTCCGCCATTTTTCAGATAAACATCATAACCTCCTGCGAAATCTTTGGCAACCCTGAAATTAAATGGCAATCGCTGACCTTGTATTTCCAGAATACCCCGCCACATTCCGGTTTTGAATTCAGCTTTTGGCTGTGAACATGAAAATACCGTAAGAGTGAGCAGAAAAATGGCCAAAAAACGCATGAATCGGGTTTGTACTTTCAACAGAACACAAAAATGCGACAAATGATTCTATTTTATTATCGTTATCAGTTAATTGTTATCCGTTATTCGTAACCATTTTTATCCTGATGTTCGCAGATATTAAAGTACTGGAGCTTGCTTCGGTTTTGGCCGGACCCGGTGCGGGTCAGTTCTTTGCCGAACTGGGCGCTGAGGTCATTAAGGTTGAAAACCAGAAAACCGGTGGCGATGTTACGCGCACGTGGAAAGGAAACGGTGAGCTTACGGATGACCGGTCGGCCTATTTTTGCTCAGTGAACTGGGGAAAGAAATCTATTGCCGTTGACCTTACTTCTTCCGAAGGGAGATCAGTCGTTCAAAAACTTGCCTCAAAATCCGACATCGTTATTGCCAGCTATAAACCCGGTGATGCAGAGAAGCTCGGTGTATCGTATGGACAGTTAAAACGCAAGAATCCAAAATTGATTTATGGCCAGATTACGGGGTATGGATCGGATAACGAACGGGTAGGGTATGATGCCGTGATCCAGGCTGAATCCGGCTTTATGGATTTAAATGGCGAGAAGAATGGATTGCCCACCAAGATGCCGGTAGCGTTGATTGATGTGTTAGCGGGTCATCAATTAAAGGAGGCTTTACTTGTAGCGTTATTGAAACGCGAACGAACCGGAGTTGGAAGTTTTGTTGAGGTATCATTGATTCAAACGGCCATATCATCGTTAACCAACCAGGCTACCAACTGGCTTGTAGCGAACAAGCTGCCGTCACGGCAGGGTTCTTTGCATCCCAACATCGCTCCGTATGGTGAATCGTTCGAAACAAAGGACGGCAAACGTGTTTTGCTCGCAGTAGGGAGTGACCGGCAGTTTTTTGATCTGCTTCGTATTTTGAAGATTGATCCGCTCGCGTTCGAGAACAAATTCTCAACCAATCACCGAAGAATTGAGAACCGCGAAGAGATGAATGGTGTATTGGCAGAAGCCATTGGTAAGCTGACGGCAAGTGAATTGTTTTTACAGATTCATAAGCTCAAGATCCCGGCAGGAATGATTCAAAATGTGCGCGAGGCGCTTGAAATGAAAGAAGCAAAGAATTTGTTGATGCATGCTGATAGCTTACAAGGCATTCGAACGTATGTAGCGGGTGGTGATGCGGTTAAAAGCAATGTGCTGCTTCCTCCACCGCATTTTGGGGAACATACGGAGGAAATTTTGGCTGCACTATGACTGTAACCGCACATAAAACAATACCGCCTCATCTGGAAAAGGCATTCAAATTTGGCTCTGTTGCCTTACTTTAGCATCTTCAAAAAACTTATAACCATGAGAAAATTTACAACATTATGTTCGCTTGTGCTGATGCTCGTTTGCAGCGCAGCCTTTGGACAGCAATTCGGACCACCACCGCAGGCTCCGAAAGACCCGATTGTTGATGCAATCATAAAAGAAGCAACCACTAATTCGCAGCTCGAAAAGCTTGGGCATGAATTGATGGATGGTATTGGCCCCCGTCTGGTAGGCTCACCAAAAATGCAGCAGGCTCACGATTGGGCTGTTAAGAAATATACCGATTGGGGCATCCCTGCCCGTAACGAAAAGTGGGGTGAATGGCGCGGATGGGAGCGTGGCGTAACGCATATTGATATGGTATCGCCCTGGATAAAATCATTGGCAGGCACACAACTTGCGTGGAGCCCGGGTACGAAAGGCAAAACTGTCACCGGGGATGTTGTGATCGTTCCGGATGTAGCTGATTCATTAGCGTTTCAGAAATGGCTGCCAAGCGTGAAGGGTAAGTTTGTGATGATCTCCATGAACCAACCTACCGGCCGCAACGATGAGAACTGGGAAAAGCATGGCACAAAGGAATCGGTTGAGAAAATGAAGAAAGATCGCCAGACATTAACCGATGCCTGGAATGACCGAATCAAAAAGACAGGTAAAACCAACAACACGCTTCCTCTTGTTTTGGAAAAAGCAGGCGCTGCAGGTATTGTAATGTGTTACTGGTCGCGCTGGGCCGGAGCGAATAAAATCTTTGGAGCCAGAACCAAAAAAATTCCTACAATCGATTTGATGCTTGAAGATTATGGTTTGTTATACCGTTTAACGGAAGCAGGTAATCCAACTAAGATCAGTGTGCGTGCGGACTCAAAAGAAACCGGAGTTCAGCCTACCTTTAATACCGTGGCTGAAATTAAAAGCACAACCAATCCTGATGAGTATGTAATGCTCTCCGCACACTTCGATTCATGGGATGGCGGAACAGGGGCTACCGATAACGGAACAGGAACATTAGTGATGATGGAAGCGATGCGCATTCTCAAAGCTGTTTATCCGAATCCGAAAAGAACAATTCTGGTTGGCCACTGGGGCAGCGAGGAGCAGGGCTTGAACGGATCCCGCGGATTTGTAGAAGATCATCCGGAGATTGTAAAGAATTTACAGGCATTATTTAACCAGGATAACGGAACAGGCAGGGTAACTTCGATTAGCGGTCAGGGTTACCTGCATGCATACGAATACATTGGTCGCTGGCTGTCTAAAGTGCCAAGAGAATATAAAGTTGGTTTGGAAACAACATTCCCGGGCAGTCCGGGCGGTGGCGGTTCTGACTTTGCTTCATTCGTGGCAGCGGGCGCACCGGGATTTTCGTTAAGCTCCCTCAGTTGGGATTATGGAACATACACCTGGCATACAAACCTCGATACCTACGACAAGATTGTGTTTGATGATGTGCGTAACAACGCCATCCTGGCTGCGATACTGGTTTACCAGGCATGTGAAGATCCTAACAAAACTTCGCGTGAGAAGAGCGTGTTACCATTGAATCCGCGTACAGGCGAGCCGGGCACCTGGCCTGAGCAAAGAAGCCCGACACGTAAAGGCGGGATGGATTAATTTGGGTTAATTGTTTTGAATATGAAAGCCCTGTCCCGAAATTTCGGGACAGGGCTTTTTTAATTAGAGTTTCTTCTCAAAACAAATGCTGTTATCGACTCCGGCATACTGTCCGTAATTCGGAATAATTTTATAACCATTCTTTTTATAAAGCTCGATTGCTTCCGGCTGTCGTTTACCGGTTTCGAGTACGCATTTCGGATAGCCAAGCTCGTGCGCCCAGTGCTCAAGCTCGGTAAGAACCTGCGTTGCAATGCCGCCCTTTCGGTTTTCCGGTAAAACGTACATGCGCTTTACTTCCATGGTGCCTGGCGCCTGCTCTTTTATAGCACCACAACCTGCTGCTTTAGCGTTTTCATAAGCAATTACAACATGCTTTAGCTTAGCGATCGTGTTAAACTGGGCATAGAAGGAGTGTTCTTCGCCATCGCGTTTCGCCAGGTCAGCATCAAGCAACCGGACGAGCGAAACAAAATCGGGATTGTCTGAGTTGGTCCGGATAAGTTTTGTCATGGGGTTTTATACAAAGCTACAAACCGCACATAAAATTAAAACGTAAGACTATACATTTTTATGCCGTATGAAATCATCAGGCCCGTGCTGTGCGCTGCCTCCCTTCAATGCACTGCCATTACATTTACTTTCTCGATTCCTTTCAGATGCAACTCAATATGCCTGTCGTGCGCTTTGTTCTGGTATTCACTAATGATTTCTAAAATATCGTAATCAATAAAATTACATTCACTGCCGTCAATTGTCAGCACACTGTATTCTGGTACTTCATCCAATACTTTTCGCAGTTTCACTTTGTTTAAGAACGTAACATTGGTGTTGAGTTTGATATACTTTGTTTCAATTCCATTAATTATTGTCTTTGTGATTTTATACTCTGCTTTAAGGTTGTTTTGCACGATGAAGTAAGTAGAAATTAAAAGTCCGATGCCGACACCGATCAATAAATCGGTTGTAAGAATTACAATGATTGTAAGGGCAAATGGAATGAACTGTTTCCGGCCTAAACTCCACATATTGCGAAATAGTTTTGGCTTTGTAAGATTGTAACCTGTAATCAGCAGGATGGCTGCAAGCGAAGCGTAAGGAATTTTGTTCAACAGAAATGGAATAAGCAATACGGCAAGCAAAAGAAAAAGCCCGTGCGTGAAAGCAGAAAGTTTTGTTCTTGCACCTGCATCAGCATTTGCAGCGCCTCTTACTACAACGGCTGTTATGGGTATTGCCCCTAAAAGTCCGCAAGTCATATTCCCGATTCCTTGTGCAACGAGTTCACGATTAACGGGAGTGATTCTGTTTCGTTTGTCTAACTTGTCGACAGCCTCAACACAAAGCAGAGTCTCTAATGTTGCAAGCAGCCCGATAATGATTCCGTCTTTCCAGATCTCTGTTGTTGAAAACAACTTAGTGAAGTCGGGAAGAGCAACGCTCGCAAAAACATTGGAGGGAATATTTACTAATTGAGTTTGCTTTAATGAGAAATCAGGAAAAGTATTGATGAAAAGCGTGTTGAGGATGATGCTGATGAGAACAACTAATAATGGGGCAGGAATTACTTTTAATTTCTTCGCTGAGGGAAGTTGGAGCAGAATGAGAATAAACAATGAAACAACCGTAATTAGAATCGCTCCTCTTGAGGTCTGACGATTAAAATTTTCAAAGCTGCCAAGAAAGTTATCAGGAGAAAACAGTTTTAGAAAACCACTTGTCCAAAAGTCCGGCTGGTCATACCCAAGCGCTAACGGAATTTGTTTTGAAATGAGAATAATTCCGATTGCCGCCAGCATTCCTTTGATGACCGATGAAGGAAAATAATTAGCGATAGCTCCAAGTTTCAAAAGTCCAAGTATGAGTTGAAATAAGCCTGCAACCATTACAGCAAGAAGAAAAATTTTATAGTCGCCTAATGAAATGATCGAAGCAGCGACCAACGTTGTCAGGCCTGCGGCAGGCCCCGAAACGGCTAACTGCGAACCGCTGATAAAGGAAACTACAAGTCCGCCAATGATACCTGATAAAAGTCCTGCGTAGAGAGGTGCCCCCGAAGCCAGAGCAATTCCTAAACAAAGCGGAAGTGCAACAAGGAAAACAGAAAGTCCCGCTGGCAAATCATGCTTGAGCCAGATGATACGGTAATATTTAATTGTTCGTTTCATGTTTTCCCGGGATACCCGCCTCGGTTAGCCCTGATGATTTGCTGCCTCTGCTTGCTAATACAATTTACCGGATTTTGAGGAATCTTGCCGGTTAAATATTAAGTAGATAAAAAAGAGAACCGTTTAGTAATCTTAACGCTTCACATTATTGGGGAGTTCTTAAGAAGTGATTACCGTATATTAATGATGATGTCCGCCCGGACCATGCACGTGGCCGTGTGCCAGTTCTTCGCTGGTGGCATTGCGTACTTCCATAACTTCCACGTCAAAGTTCAGTTCAACACCGGCCAACGGGTGATTGGCATCGATGGTAACAGTCTCCAGTCCAACTTCGGTAACGGTTACAACCTGTGAGCCATGATTACCGCCAGCAGAAAACTGCATGCCTTTTTTTACCTCCTGACCGCCAAAGGCCGAACGCGGAACTTTTTGAATTTGTTTGTCATCGCGAGCGCCATATCCTTTCTCCGGGCTTACTTTAATAATAAACTTGTCACCTTTCGATTTCCCCTCCAGGCCTTCTTCCATGCCCGGGATCAGGTTGCCAATGCCCTGGATGTAGTACAACGGCTGGCGTCCTTTGCTGCTGTCAAGCACATTACCGGAATTATCCGTTAAAGTATAGTGAATGGCGGCTACTTTCTCTTTTGCAATTTTCATGATGTGATTTTTGATAAAAAATAAAGGCTGCACCTGCAGCCTGAAGTGATTGACAAAAATAGTAAAAAAGAGAATACATTAACCGGCCTTGGCCCCTCCAAAATCTTTCGGGTGACAGTGGAACATTTCGTTAAAGGATTTGTAGAAATACGACCGGCTGTTGAACCCGGTTTCATAAATCACTTCCGAAACGCTCATGCTTGAGTTTTTCAGCAGATCAGCAGCTTTGCGCAGCCGGTATTGCTTGATCAGCCCGTGCGGGGTAAGGCCAACGGTTGCCTTCACTTTTTTATACAACGAAGCTTTGCTCATGCCCACCTCATCGGCAATGGTATCGGCACTGAATTCCGATTCGCTCAGGTGGCGTTCAATGCATTGCGTAATGCGCACAAAGAACTCATCATCTTTCTCACTGATGCCGGTTGATATCTGCCCCAGTTCAACTTCTGCAAAGTTCTCAAAGCGCTTGCGGATCTGCTCGCGGTTTTTGATCAGCTTTTCAATACGGATGAACAGGTGATCCGGGTGGAACGGCTTGGGGATGTACGAATCAGCGCCCATCTGCAACCCTTCAATGCGGTCTTCAATTTCAGCTTTGGCCGTTAATAAAATTACCGGCACGTGACTGGTTTGAATGTTGTCTTTAATTTTTCTGCAAAGCGTCAGGCCGTCCATGCCGGGCATCAGGATATCGCTGATCACGAGATCGATCTTCTCATCTTCAAGCAACGCGAGCGCTTCGTTACCATTTCTGGCGGTAAAAATTTTATACTTATCCGACAGGATGCTTTGAAGCAACACAAGTATCTGATGGTGATCATCAACGATTAAGAGTGCGTAGTGATCAATATCCGGCAATACTTCCGCCTGGGTGCTCACGGGCTCAGGCGCACGATTGATGTATCCGAATTCCTGCTGAACTTTTTCTTCGAGGTTGGTGACAGGCAGGGTGTAACTTTTCTCATCGGCATACAGTTCATAGGCTTCGCGTGCGATCGGCAGCGTAATGGTGAACGTTGAACCTTTAGCCGGAGTGCTTTCAAGCCTGATCTCCCCGCGATGCAGTTCGACCAAACTTTTTGTCAGTGACAGGCCAATGCCGGTACTCATCGCAAACGGCTTTTGTTCCTGCTGCTGCGCAGCATTCTGATAGAAGCTCTCGAATATCTTGCTGCGGTCGCTGTCCGCAATCCCGACACCGGTGTCTTTGATAATAAACACTGCATAGTGATTATTTTCTTTCAGGATAATATCCACATGGCCGCCCTTCACATTGTACTTGATGGCGTTAGAGATAAGGTTGATAAGAATCTTCTCAAGCTTTTTCGGATCGACCCACGCCTGCAGCGATTCGGGTTCAGGTAAAAACTCAAGGTTCACATCGTGATCCACTGCGTGCTGAACAAACGTTTCAACAATGTCCTGTGTAAATGTTACAAGCTCAACCTGGCTCACCTCGGCCTTTTCCTTTCCGCTTTCAATCTTTCTGAATTGAATAAGCTCTTCAATGAGTTTTTGAAGCCTGAGCGAATTGCCGTAAATGGTTTTCAACTGGTAACGATCCCATGCATTGGAAGCTTTTTTGATGAGGGCCGTTACGGGTCCGAAGATGAGCGTAAGCGGGGTGCGGAACTCGTGCGCTACATTGGTGAAGAACTGAAGCTTGTAATCGTTCAGCTCTTTCATCTGATCGATCTTGAACTTATTGATCGCAGCAGCGCGTTTGGTTCGGGCCCGCTGGCGGATGATGAGCACGATGCCGAACTGTAAACCAATCAGCAACAATACATAAATCATGTATGCCCAGCTTGTTTTCCAGAAAGGGGGATGTACTGCAATTGCGATTTTTTTTGGAGCGGTATTCCAGGTTCCGTTTTCGTTGGTATAGTTAATGTGCAGCGTGTAGTTGCCGGGCGGAATGTTCGTGAGGTTCACGACTGATTGCTGGCCGATATAATTCCAGGCTTTATCAAAATTTTCAAGGAAGTATGCGTATTCGGTTCGCTGCTTGTTCCAGTAATTTAACGTGGTAAAATGAAAGCTGATGAAGTTCTGATCGTAATTGAGTGAGATTTCTTTCGCAAGGTCTATATGCTTTTTAAGTATATGGCTTGAATCGCGCGGAGTAATGATTACATTATGAACCTGGAATTCGCTGATCGTTAATCGCGGGAAGTTGCTTACCGTGTTGAGCTTGGTCGGGTAAATGATGTCCAGGCCGTTAATGCCGCCAAAGAACAATTTCTCGGAATTGCGTGAGCGAAATGACGCCCCATCGGTAAATTCATTGTTTTGCAAACCATCGTTGGTATCAAAATTTTTAAACGCAGCTTTTTTTGTATCCAGCATTACTAACCCGTTGTTGGTCGACAGCCACAACATCGCGTTAGCATCTTGTAAGATCGCGTGTATGGTATTGTTAGGTAATCCCTCGCGCTGTGTGTAATGTGATACTGAGTAGGGTTTAGTCTGCAGAGAGATTTTGTTTACCCCACCGCTTGTGCCAACCCAAAGCTCTTCCTTATCGCTTATAAATAGGCTAAGCACATCATCGTTGCTGAGGCGTTGCTTTTCAGAACTGGTATAAAAATGTTCTTCAATTTTTCCGGAAAGGGAGTTGTAGCGGTACACTCCGGAACCCCGCGTTCCAAACCAAAGAATGTTGGGAGTTTCCTCAACAATCGAATATACAACGTTGCTGTTGATGGAGGAGCTTTCTTCCGTACTGTGCGAGATTTGCCTGTATTGATCAAGCCGGTATTTTCCGGACTTGCCTTTACTGACTTTCAGGTTGATGACACCGTTCCCGCTGGTGCCAAGCCAAAGTGAACCGTACACATCAATACAAATAGAGTAAACGAAATTGAATTTCAGATCCGTTTGATTTTCAAAATCTTTGGGAAAGTGAAAGAGCCGGCCGGTTTTAGTTTCCAGCATGTCAATCCCTTCGCCATCTACGCCAATCCAGAGATTGCCGGATTTATCTTTATTAAGGGAGAGTACAGCATTGTTGCTTAGTCCTTTTGCTGTATTTAAAACTCTGGTTGGCTGATTTGTCCTGATAATATTTAATCCGCCCCCGCGCGTTCCGGTGTAAAGTGTTCCATCGGAATCTTCATAAACCGAGCGGACAATACTGTTCGACAAACCACCTTTATCCGTTGAACCGGAAGGCACGGAATAAAAAGGCTTGGGCCGGGTGAGGAACTTGAAAATACCATCACCATCGGTTCCAACCCACAAGATGTCCTGCTTGGTTTCGGTGATCGTTAAAATTTTGCGCTGCGCCTTTGAAAGAAGCGGGAAGCCTGATGCCTGGTTAGAAGAAACGAATGAGTTCATTTGGCGTGTAAGCTTGAAGATGTCTCCGAGGTCGGTTCCGATCCACAATGCTGAGTTATCGAGATTAACCGATAATGAAGAAACCGGAAAATCAGACAGCTTTAATAACTGCGGTGCCCGTTCAATATCGGATAACGAATAAAGCATAACGCTGCCATTGTCGAACGACAACGCGAGGTAGTATTTTCCATGAAGGGTAAAAAAGTAATGCAGCCTGAGTTGAGCAGCCGGAATCAACTGCTTGCTGAAAACTGTTTTATTGTTGAGCAGGCATACAAGCCGCGCATCACTTCCCAGTAAATACATGAGTCCGTTCGCGCTGCCGATACCCGAAACCTCCTTCAGCCATTCGGAAGGAATTTCGTTCATCACAACCGGAATAAAGGAATCGCTTTGTTGGTCGTACCGGTTAATTCCCTGGCCGAGCACGCTTAGCCATAACGATGAGTCTGGCCCAAGACAGGCACGCATGCTGTTTTCAAGAACGGGTATGTTGGTGAGGTCGGAGAGGTAGCTTTTAAAAGAATCGGTATCACGGTTATACTTGTTGATGCCTTTGTGCGTAACAATCCAGAGGTTTCCGGCTTTGTCCTCGAGTATGCTGCGCACGATGTTATTACTGATTGTTCCTGCCCCGAATGGTTCAGGCTTGTAAACTTTTATGGTGCTGCCATCATACCGGTTTAAGCCATCCCAGCTTCCGAACCAGGTGTAATCGTACTGATCCATATAGATAGAGGTGATGGCGCTGTTCGAAAGGCCGTCTTTTTTGCCTATATGCTGATAGGGTAACGGGGTGAGGGTGTCGGAAACCGGCAGGGAGAAGAGTATCGAGAAGAGAATCGCTGACGTCATGGCGGTAAATCAATCAAGAGAAAACTACTTTTTGAGGCGTTTTGCGTTTCGCTTTTTTAGTTCTTCGCGAAAGGCATAGAGTTGATCGGTTGTAGTAAAATTTTCAAATTTTTTCTTCGCCAATCCTTTAATTAACTGTTTGTCACCCGACCAGATTTTTTGATTAAAGTGATTTGAGAAAGCCACATATGGAGCGTCCTTTTCGTCAATATTTTTAACCAGTTCGAATGCCGTCTGCCAATGAGGTGCGGAAACTTGTTCTTCGGAGATGAAGATAATATCTCTGCAAACCAAAAACTCAGATTCGAGTATATGTTCAACGTCCATACCTGAAATTTTGGCTAACCGATCGTGATGTTTCCGAATTTCTATTCTTAAAAAATCGGGCGCTGTAAACCTGATGAGACCCGTTGAGTTAATAAGAATATCCGCAATCTTTCCCTTGGTGTTTAATATGGCACTAAAAACAATATTAGCATCAACAATTACCTTCACTTCACAAAGCGGTTCTTGTTTTTTGCCCACCAGGAAGCATTTATGTCATTGGCCAGTTTATCTACTTCGGTTTGTGTTGCCTTACTTTTAGCCGTTGCCTCAAGGTATTTTACATAATCGATCAGGCGCTGCAAGCCATAGCTGTCAATAGAAGACGAAAGCGTTATGGTAAGCTTGTTTTTATCTTTCCGGTCAATCACCATATCTTTTTCTTTAATTTATAAAAATACGCAATTCCGCTTTATGTGGAGACACAAGGGCAAACCTAAAACCCTCAACTCCCAACTTGCTAAAGTTGTCCTGCCCGTACTATTCTGTCCACTGGATTCTCTTTTCAATGAAAAAAAGGAACGGGGAGAACTAAATAAACAAAATAGCGGACGTTAAAAGTGCCCTGATAGTCAAAATTGCAATCGATTTCGGTAAGTAATACCAGGAAACGATCAACAAACTGATAATCAGTTAGATGGACATAGCAAAACGGTTTAAAAACAACCCAATATTAAAACCAGCCGACCTCAAGCCCAGTATGAAGGGCATGAAGATCGAGTGTTTGCTCAATCCTGGCGTGTTTACCTGGCAAAACAAGACCTGGCTGCTGCTGCGGGTAGCTGAAATGCCCGAGCAGCAGGAGGGTAAAATCAGTTTTCCGATCTATAATGAGTCGGGTAAGATCGAAATCCTGACATTCGACAAATCCGACCCAAACCTTGATTTCACCGATCCGCGGGTGATCAATTATAAAGGGAAGGACTATTTAACTACACTTTCGCACCTGCGGCTGGTATGCAGTGATAGTAACGAGAAGTTCTATGAACCGGAGGGATATGCCCCTATCTTTGGCAGCGATAAGCACGAAGCTTACGGAATTGAGGATTGCCGCGTCATTACTATTGACGGTACCTATAACCTTACCTATACACAAGTTTCATCTTACGGGGTAGGCGTTGGGTTGATCCAGACGAAAGACTGGAAAAATCTTGACCGTAAGGGAATGATCTTTTCACCGCACAATAAAGACTGTGCGATTTTCGAAGAGAAGATCAACGGAAAGTATTACGCATTACACCGCCCGAGCAGCCCGCAGTTGGGCGGCAATTACATCTGGATTGCGGAATCACCTGATTTGCTCCATTGGGGAAATCATAAATGCATTGCAACAACGCGTAAAGGCATGTGGGATAGCGCGCGCGTAGGCGCAGGTGCTGCTCCGATCAAAACACCAAAGGGCTGGCTGGAGATTTATCACGGTGCGAATGAAAAGCATCGGTATTGCCTGGGTGCATTGTTACTGGATCTGAACGATCCGTCAAAAGTTATCGCACGAAGCGAAGAACCTTTTGTTGAACCAACAGCAGAGTACGAGCTAACCGGATTTTTTGGGAATGTAGTTTTTACGAACGGCCACGTTGTGGAGGGTGACACAGTACGCATGTACTATGGAGCAAGTGATGAAGTGATTTGTATGGCGGAATTATCGATCAAAGAAATTTTATCTACCCTTAACCGCTGAGCATGATCCGCGATACATCGACAGACGTTGCAGAAAACTTTGAGGGTGCACCCGGCAGAACGGTTGTTGCAAAAACCCCATTCTGGAAAAAGCCGTTCAGCGAATTCAGCTATTTCATGACCATGCCCCGCGACATGCGGGTGCTGCTGATGACAAACCTAATTTATGCATTTGTCCTTCCGGTAATAGAAATTTTTGTGGGCGCGTACATCATGCGCAGCTCGAACGATCCGAAGATCGTGATCATCTATCAGCTTACCGTGTACACCGGGATTCCGTTAACCTTTTTATTAAACGGGTATTTGTTAAGCCGTGTTAAAACTTCGCACCTCTACAGCTTTGGCATGCTGCTCAGCGGATTATCCATGCTGGTGATGATGACGCTGGAAAATCTTTCACCGGTGGGTGTTGGGGTTGCCGGAATTTTAATGGGTTGCTCATTCGGTTTTTTCTGGGCTAACCGCGATTATCTCGCACTTGCAACTACCAATGATGGCAATCGAAATTACTACTATGGATTAGAAACGTTCTTTTATACCATGACGGCCATCCTTGTTCCGTTTGCGATCGGAGCCTTTCTGGGAGCCGCTACTGATGGTGCCTGGTTTGGCGGAAGCTTTCAAACTGCCTACCAGATTGTGACGGTTGTTGTGTTTGGGCTGACCATCTTGTCCAGCATTGTTATTCACCGGGGCAACTTTGTGAAACCTGTACAAAAGGCATTCTTGTTTTTTAAGTTCCATTTGTTGTGGCGAAAGATGCTTGTGCTTGCAGGTTTGAAAGGTCTCGCACAAGGCTATCTCGTAACAGCACCGGCTATTCTAATCCTTACACTCGTAGGCAATGAAGGTTCGTTGGGAATGGTGCAGGCAGTTAGCGGAGTGATAACAGCTTTCATGTTATACCTCTTGGGCCGGTTCACATTACCGAAGCATAGGATTTATATTTTAACTGCCGGTTTATTCATATTTCTTATTGGTACAGTTGCCAATGGTATTCTGTTTTCAGCCATCGGGGTTATAGTATTTGTGCTGTGTAAAGTACTGTTTCAACCTTTGCATGACATAGCGTATTTTCCGATTCAGATGAGGGTGATTGATGTGGTGTCGAAAATTGAGAAGCGGAATGAGTTCGCGTACATTTTCAATCATGAGTTTGGTTTGTATGTTGGCCGTTTCCTTGGCCTTGGACTTTTTATTGTCCTGGCTACTTACGTTTCCGAAACGTTTGCCTTAAAATACTCCCTGATTGTCATCGCAGTGCTGCAGATCTTATCCATCCCGCTTGCCAGACATATTGTTAACGAATCAAACAAGCTTAGCAAATGAAATACCGGCTCATCATACTGATTCTACTCTTCGTTGCGGCTTGCAAACCCGAGCCTGTTCAGGTTGCGCAGCTTGCCATTGATCGGGTTAACCTCATGCCCGATCAGCCATCGCCCTACAAGATGCTCGATTGGAAAGAGAAGGCGTTGAACTACGATCAATATGTGTTCAACAGAAACCTGAAAGGCGAGTTCCTTCCATTCCTGTGGCTCGACAACACAAAAAGAAACTTTGATCAGACAACCTTTGGCTTGTTCACCGTGATTGGCGATGTCCGTCAGGGTGCGAAAGGCAACAGGGAATTTCATGAAGCTCTGAATGCGATGGGCGCAATCATGGGCGCGGGGTTGGTAGGCATCGATAAAACCAACCAGGATGGATTGAACTATGTAAAAATGATCCAGAACTATTTCAACCGCGAGAATGGCTGGAATATTATGATGAACAACACACATCCTTCGGTTGCGCTCATGGGCGGAGGCTACGGGCGCGACTGGTGGTATGATGTTGTTCCCAATATGCTCTTTTATGCCATCTGTGATTTGTATCCGGGTGTTGCGCGTGCGGATAGCTTACAACGAATCATTGCTGATCAATTCTATAAAGCTGATTCGGTACTGAACGGCAACTACGATTATTCTTACTTCGACTACAGCAAAATGCAGGGATTTGTAAACCAGATTCCAAAACAACAAGATGCCTCAGCGGGACATGCATTTGTTTTACTGAGTGCGTATGAAAAATTCGGAGATGAGAAATATTTAAAAGGCGCAAAGTCTGCGATGGATGCGTTTGCCAGTCAGAAAGAAAGCCGCTTTTATGAATTAATGATGCCGTTTGGTGCATTGGTAGGAGCAAAGCTGAATGCGGAGCATGGAACAAATTATGATGTTCAGAAATTTTTGAACTGGACCTTTGATGGCTGCACCGCGGCTGATGGTCGCACGGGCTGGGGTGTGATTGCCGAACGCTGGGGAGATTATGATATGCACGGTTTGCAAGGCAGCATTACCGATGGTGGCGGCTACGCATTTTTGATGAATTCATTTGATCTCGCCTGGCCGCTTGTGCCTATGGTTAAGTACGATAGCCGCTACGCGGTAACCATTGGTAAATGGATGCTCAATGTTTCGAATGCAGCAAGATTCTTCTATCCGTATGAAATGGACGATCAGCATCAATGGCTTCCGGAAAAGAAAGAAATTACTAAAAATGTAATTGCCTATGAAGGCATCCGCAAAGCGGATGATTATGGAAAAGCATCCGTTAAAAATGTCACACCGGTTTCCTTGGGAGACGGTCCGAAATGGGCTAAAGGTCAGCCTGACGAGAGCATGTACAGTTTGTACAGCTCTTCGCAGGTTGGAATTTTTGGCGCCATCATTAAGAAAACAAACGTTGAAAAGATTCTGCAACTCGACTGTAACGCAACAGACTTCTATGCAAAGAACGAATTCCCGACCTACCTCTATTACAATCCTTACGATGAACCGAAAGAAGTAAGTTTCACCGGTCAGGAAGGAACAGTTGATCTCTACGATGCATTGACACAAACAACCTTGCTCGCAGGCGCTCAAGCAGGCGATTCTTTTATGATTCCAGCAAAAGGAGCAAGACTGTTGGTTGTGCTTCCGAATGGAAGCAAGATTGAAAAGAGTAAAAATAAGATAACCTCAAACGGCAGGGTGATAACCTACCTGCCGGCTTCGACAACACATTAACCGAACCCATGAAACTGAATTTTATGAAGAAATACGTTACACTTATTCTTACCCTGGTTGTGCTTACGGGTTACGTTCAGGCGCAAACCATGCTGAAGGGAAAGGTATCCGATGAGAAAGGCGAGGCGCTGATTGGGGTAAGTGTTTATCTGAAGGGCTCAACTGTTGGCGGTGCCACCGACATTGAAGGTACCTATGTACTTAGTGTTCCAACTGCTGTTGAGACAAATACAATCATATTTTCTCTTGTGGGCTATATAACACAAGAGGTAGCAATAGAAGGTCGGTCAGAAATCAATGTCGTTCTGCAGGAAGACACAAAAACGCTAAATGAAGTTATCATTACAGGGTATTCAACTGAGCAGCGCGATAAGGTAACAGGTGCAGTAACGACTGTGAAAACAGACGCATTGTTGCGCGTTCCGGTTCCAACGCTTGATCAGGCTTTGCAGGGTCGTGCTGCCGGGGTTGTGGTTACCCAAAACACAGGTGCACCGGGTGAAGGTGTAAGTATCCGCATTCGGGGTGTTGGTTCAATCAACAGCGGCAATTACCCCTTATATGTAATTGATGGTGTTCCTGCGTTGAACGTTGACGGTATCTCACTCAACGACATGGCCAGCATCCACATTCTTAAGGATGCGAGCGCAGCAGCGATTTACGGTGCGCGGGCAGCGAACGGAGTTGTGGTTCTTACTACTAAATCCGGAAAGGGAAAGGCCCCTCAGATTGAGATCAATAGTCAGTTTGGGGTTCAGACTCCTTCACGCCTGATTGATATGGCGAACACAAAGGAGTATGTTAAAATCTATAATGAAGCTGCTGAAAATGACAACGTAGGAAAGACGGGCATTTTTCTGCGCCCGCTAATCACGGAAGCTATGGCTGAAGATTTTGACGATGTGGATTACGTCAAGGAAATCATGCAGGATGCCATTATTCAGTCGCATAGCATAACAGCTTCAGGATCCAGCGGCAAAACCAATTATTTATTATCGGTAAGTTATTTTGACCAGGAGGGACTTATTAAGTCAAGCGCGTACAATCGGCTTACGGGCCGGGCAAACATTGAAACGGAAATTAAGCCGTGGCTGACGACAGGTATGAACCTGAACCTGTCACGTTCTAACCGCGATTTCATTCCGAGTTCAGGCGATGGTGCAGGCGGCAATGGGGGCAGCGTGATCCGGTATGCGTTCTTCCGAACTCCCGCAATTCCGATTTACGATGCCAATGGAGACTTCACTGATAAACCCGATCTGTACAGATTTCTGGGCGATGGCTACAGCCCGGTAGGAATGTTAGCCTACAACCAGAATCACCGGATTTCTGATCAGGTCTTCGGAAAATTCTATTTCAAAATTTCACCGCTTGCGGGATTAACCTGGGTAACAAATTTTGGGTTCGACATTAATCATCAAAATCAAAGAAGATTTGACCGCAATTGGGGAACGGCCAATCGCATCAATAACCCAAACCGGTTAACGGTTGGAGAGGCTAGTGGCCGTGCCTTTACAATCAATAGTGTGCTGACGTATAACAAGTCGTTTGGTAAAAACAATTTCGTGTTCATCGCAGGTACGGAGTCCATTAAAAATAATCTCTATGGATTTTCTGGCACCGACAATGATTTTCCTGACCAGAAAAAGAGCCTTGTGTACATGGGTAACGGCCAGGGAATTAAAACAACTACTGAAAGCGAAACCAGCAACTCGTTGCTTTCAGTTTTCGGGAAAGTAGGGTACGACTTTGACAACAAGTATATCGCTTCTTTAACCTTCCGCAGAGACGGATCATCGCGCTTTGGTCCGGATAATCGCTGGGGAAATTTTTATGCCGGTTCACTCGGCTGGCAAATGAAGAGCGAATCGTTCCTGGAAAATGTCGATTGGATTGAAGGACTGCTGGTACGTGCAGCGTATGGAAGTATTGGTAATCAGGAGATATCAAACTTTCCGTATATAGAAGGTGTAGGTAACAACTATAACTATCCGTTTGGCAATGTGCAAAGCAACGGTTTTGCGATTAATCAACTGGGTAATACAAAAGTTAAATGGGAATCGTCCAACCAGTTTAATGCAGGTTTTGATCTTGAGATCCTGCGCGGTGAAGTTTTCATAGCGGTGGATTATTTCAATAAAGTCACATCCGACCTGCTGGTAAATCAACCTATACCTCCTTCGGCAGGTGAGGCCGGGTCGCCCATTGTAAACAACGGTAAAATTGTAAACCGCGGCATAGAGGTAGCCGTCAATTATGTAAAAACGATTAATGCATTCCGGTATGAAATCAACGCCAATTTTTCACCCATTCACAATGAGGTGTTGAGTGTTAATCCGGTAATTCAGGGAGGTGCCATTGGTTCTGACCGCATTACGCTGGTGGAAGAAGGTTACCCGGTATCCTCTTTCTACCTGTATGAGATGGAAGGTATCTTCCAGGATGCAGCGGACATTTTTACGCATGCTAACCAGGGAGCCGGAATTAAACCGGGTGATGTAAAATACAAAGATCAGAATGGTGATGGATTTATTACCGCTGCCGACCGCAAGCACATTGGCAGCCCCATTCCGGATGTAACAGCAGCGTTGAACATTAACCTACGGTATAAAAACTGGGATATGTCTATTTTCTTCCAGGGAGCTTATGGCCAGGAAATTTTTTCGGTATTAAACCGTGATATCGAAGGGTTCTATCGTCCATTCAATGTTACACAACGCTATTACGATGAGCATTGGACAGGCCCGGGAACAAGTAATACCCAGCCGCGTGCTTCGTGGGATGCCTCGGGTAACAACACCAAGTACTCTACCCGTTTTCTGGAAGACGGATCGTATACGCGCTTAAAAAATCTTCAGATCGGGTATTCGCTGCCAGCGGATATGCTCGGCCGCATAGGCTTTGCTTCGTGCCGGGTGTACGTATCGGGTACTAACCTGTTAACCTTTACTAAGTATGAAGGTGGTATGGATCCTGAAATGACCGTGAGCGACAACGCACTGAACGAAGGTGAACGGTCAGCCGGTATGGATTGGGGAACATATCCCTCAGCACGATCTTATAATGTTGGTATCACATTAACTTTTTAAGAAAGACAGCTATGAAAAACGTATATAAAATCTTCCTGTCATTGTTCATCCTGTCACTTTCAGGATGCTCAGATTTCTTAGACGAAACTCCCAAGGGAAGCTACACAACAGAAAATTTTTACAAAACAGAAGAGCATGCCTTCCTGGCTTTAACCGGTGTGTACAACAAGGCATCCTTTGTATCAACCGATAATGCACTTTGGGTTTTTGGTGATGTCGTTTCGGATGATGCCGTGAAAGGTGGTTCGCCCGGTGATCAAAGTGAAATTCAATTCCTGGAAGAATTTGATTATTCAAGCAATAACGGATACCTGCTGAAAATCTGGACCGATTACTATGAGGGTATAACCCGGGCGAACTACCTGTTCTACTATGCGGATAACATAACTATGGATGCCACCCTCAAGGCAAGAATTCTGGGCGAAGCCAAGTTTCTCCGTGCGTATTTTTATTTTAACCTGGTTAATATCTTCGGAGAAATTCCTCTAAAAACTCAACCTCCGTTAAACTCCAGCCTGATTAATGTTGGTAAATCTTCAGTGGCGGATGTGTATGCGCAGATTGAAAACGATTTGCTTGATGCGATTGAAGTTCTTGAAATAAGTTACTCAGGCACAAATGTTGGCCGGGCAACACAAGGAGCTGCCTGGGGATTATTGGCAAAATCAAAACTATACCAGGGTGAATGGCAGGAAGCGCTTGATGCTATTGAAGCGTTAGAGAATCTGGGCCTGTATAGCCTTGAGCCTGTTTACAAAAACAACTTTATTGATTCAACTCAAAATAACAGCGAATCGATTTTTGAGATCCAGCACCTGAGCGGCCAGATACCCAAACTGGGAAGCCACCTGAACCAATGGTTTGGCGCTCCGGACAATAATGGATACGCTTTTAACGTGCCGTTGCAGGATTTTGTAAATGAGTTTGAAGTAACTGCGGGCGATGTGGTTGACCCACGGCTTGATTACACGGTATGCCAAACAGGACAAGATTGGATCAATGGTGAGCCGTTTGACCCCACCTGGTCGGCTACAGGGTTCTTGCAGAAAAAACATGCTCAGCCGCTTTCGGAAGAACCGATCATTGGCGATGCAAGCCTCAACTATGTGTATATGCGCTATGCAGACATCCTGCTGATGAAAGCAGAAGCGCTTAATGAACTCAACCAGGTTGCCCAGGCCATTGTGCCTTTAAATGAAGTTCGCAAGCGTGCACGCGAGAGCTACCTGTACGATCTGGAGTTGCCTGGCGCAGGTTCAGTGCCTGCTAATTTGTTACCCGATGTTACCGCAGGCTCGCAGGCCTCTGTGCGCAATGCCATCCAGCACGAGCGGAGGGTTGAATTGGGGTTTGAATTCCATCGCTTCTTCGATTTGATGCGCTACGGTGCTGCAACAGCCGAGGCTGCGCTGGCCGGTACAAACTTTGACTATGCAACACATCGGTATTTTCCGATTCCGCAGGCGGAAGTAGATGCGAATACAGCAATAGACGAATAATCAATACGTAAACTAAACAGTAATAATTTTAAAATTTTAACCAATTAAACTATGAAAACTAAATTCAAATTAATGCTTACGCTTGCAGTGATCCTCAGTGTAGGATTCATTGCTTCATGTTCTGACGATGATGATGGTGGTGGACCTAATGCAGACAAAGATGCTTTGGCTGCAGCGATTGATGAAGCTAATCATTTGCTTACTACAACTGAGGAAGGTACCGATTTTGGCGACTACCTTGAAGGTTCTCAGGCTGATTTGGCAGCAGCAGTTACCCTGGCAGCAGGTGTATTGGCTGATGATGATGCTGAACAAACTGCAGTTGACAATGCGACTGTAAACATGAATGCAGCAATTGATGAGTATCAGGCGAACTTCATTGCTCCGATCAGCCCAGCCAGTCTGTCAGGTTACTGGAAATTTGATGAAGGAACCGGAACGACTGCAGCAGATGCATCGGGTAATGCTTTTACAGGAACGTTTAAAACTGGTCATGCATTCTGGGGAGCAGGAAATCCAACCTGGACGGCAGATCGAAACGGAACAGCAAATAAAGCCATCTATTTTGATGATGGCGCACACCTTGAAGTTCCATACAATACAAAGCTTAATCCGCAAATGATTACGGTTGCACTTTGGATGAAGCAGGATGTGAACACACCGGACATTGTAAACAACCAGTATATGGTTGCCATGAACCGCTGGAATGGGTACAAGCTAAATATGCAAGCTGATCCTAAAGCTTTCTTTACAGCAGCAACGGCAACAGCTATTTACGATCACGACAATGCTGATCCTATCCTCGATCAGGGCGAATGGTATCACCTTGTTGTAACGTTTGGCAATGGCCATATGGTTTTCTATGTAAATGGCGAACGGGTAAAAGATTGGGATGATACTCCTGGAACGTTAAAGGATATTTCGGCCAATCCCATCAACCTGACCATCGGCCAGGATTTGCCAAACGATAAATACACGGATGTTGAAGGCGATTTCTTTGTTGAATGGGGCGGATACTTCATCGGTGCACTGGATGAAATCAGAATTTATAACACGCCTATCACACGGCCGCAAGTAGTGGGTTTATACAACTCGGAACTTTAATAGTTCATAAAAAATCATTGATTACAATCACCTTGGGAATCGTTATTCCCGGGGTGATTCTTTTTAAACGATACTTTATTAAAGCTGATTTATGTTGAAGTGTGTGGCAGCGATTTTTTTCTTTTGCGCAATGCTGATTTCTGCGTATGCGCAAACCAACCAGCTTACGGTGAACCGGGTTTCGCAAATGCCCGACCTTCCTGCTCCCTACCTGATGCGCGACTGGAAAAATGTTGCAATTAAATACGATCTGCTTGCGTTTTCAACAACAGCCGCAACCGCAGGCCCATACCTTCCATTAGTAGGATTCAGACCATCCGGTGTCAATTACCCCGCATTGCAGCCAATCCTTCTTCAAACCTATGTGGGCACCAACAGTTCCAACCAGGCGGAGGGAATCAATATTCTCCCGGCACTTGTCGGGGCATCCTTAATGAACATCAATAAATCAACTCAGGGTGGAATTAACTGGGTTGAAAAAACAAAAGAGTTCTTCA
>CAZIGG010000004.1:0-55329 GCA_964538575.1 uncultured Roseivirgaceae bacterium | reverse complement strand
TTTGTTATTTACGGGTATTAGCTTTTTAACCTGTTCTTAGTTCTCCCTGTTAGTGTTTCCGCAGAGTCCCTTGCAGGAGACTCTGCGGGGAATTAATGAGCTGTAAGCCTGGCGTTTGATGTTATTCTGATAATTCCTTTTCTAACTCTATCTTTCGTCTGAAGTAAATACGTTGGGTGTCTTGCTCCATTTCTACGATAAGATTTTCATACGCCTTTTTATCAGAACATAATTCAGGATACCCTAAAATAGCTTGCACAAAAGGATAAATATCTTCGTCCTTTTCTATTAATCTAAAGTGCCAATTTGAATTTACTTTATCATCAATTATTTCAAATAATTGACAAGGAATAACAGATGGAAATCCACCATAGTCAATTAAATATCCTTGGTATGTTTCAAAGATTATTATCCCCATAACCAAATATTCGTCCCCTATCGTCAAACCTCCATCTCCATATGCAGTATATCCTGTAGCACCAAATCTACCTAACATATCTTTTTCCAAAGACTTATATTCATAAGGTCGTAATGCTTCTCCTGTATTATTTATACATCTTACTTTCATAGGTTATTTGAATTTAAAATCATCAACTGCTTTTAGAACTCCATTTTCCCATTTACCTACATAGTGAACGGTTGCTTTTACGCCATTTGCAGATTCAACAGAATATTGCATTTTACTCCAACCTAACCAACGACTATCCTTCATTCCTGTCATTACCACTTTTCCTAATTGTGGATTAGCCATTGCGTCTTTCATCACCATTTGTTCCATAAGGTTCGCTGCCGTTGTTCTACCTGTAGAGCCTAAGCCTAAAGGCTTTAATAAGTTACTTCCCCCCTTAGCGGCTTTCCTCTATCAAGCTTTCTTATAGAACTCAGGATGCTTATTCTTCCAATACTTTTCAAATTCCATCATATTTAATTCATAATTTTTTTTGTCAAAAAAAACCATTATTAGATCATAGTTATCATAAACCGCAGATGACACATGAGCTAATTGTTTTCGATAACATTCTTCGAGATCCTTTTCCTTTCTAAAATATTCTGATTTGGGTACTTGTGAATCACTTTGTTTCAAGAACTCCAATAAATTAAAAAGATTTATTTCACTATCTGGCTTATTTATTTTATAAAGAGTTATGTAAAACTCTCGAAAGTACTTTTCAATTTTTATTACAATATCACCTGAACTATATTCAATCATATAAGATTGCTCTTCGTTCAGTTCTGTTTTTATCTTGAAGCCATATACTTCTATGAGCTGTTTGAAAAACTCATAAATGTATTTTATAAAACTCTTTTCCATATCAACTCTATTTTTTAATCATTTTTGAAAAATCGTCAGTCCATGAATAACCATGTCTTTGCAAATACCTAATCTCTTGTCCAAGAACTGAATTAGGGTCAAGTTTTGCTGGATTAAATTTTCCAGAGAAAATCACATCATCTCCTCTTTTGACAACGCCTTGTAAAAACTCTACATTCTTACGCATCGTCCATGCTTCATCGGTTACATCAAGGAAATTTGCTCCGATTTTTTTGGCAGTTTCTCTATAAGTTGCCCTTGGTCCAATTACACTTACCCCCTTAGCAGCAACTCTTGGTAGTACCTTTGAAACCACTCTCGCCATTACCTTTCCCCCAACATTCAGCAAGGGCTTCATAGCAGCACCAACTATGGGACCTGTAGGAACAGCCATGAGACTAGCATCAGCTATAAACTGCTGTGCATCGGATGAAAACTGCATCATGTTCCTGGCATGGGCGTCCTGCATCGAATACGTATTTCCCTGGTACTCCCAAACTCCGTTATTGTACGCCTGTATATCACCGGAATTCGGATCATAGTTTGTCCAGACATTGGCATAACTCCAATAGGTGGCCGAGCCATCTATTTCAAATCTTGTCATAGCATTTGATCCAGCGTTAAGAAGAGCCGAAGCGGACATCAGTGCCATGTAAGACTTCCCGGAGGAAGTTACAACGAGCTCCGGGAGCTGGGTAAAGAAAACTATAGGATCCGGATCTATAAAAAAGCCTCCATCCGGATCCGTGCCCATATTTGGCATATTTCCCATACCAACATAAGGAGAAGCAAACTGGCCATAAGGATCCGGGCTTAGCCACCTTCCAAACCTTGCATCGTACATCCTGAGCTGGAACTGGTTCCAGCCCGTTACGCTGTCTTTCTCAGAATGCTGCCCCTGGTAGCCCCAGCGGTAAGCTTCCTGGGTAATCTCCCGGCCTTCCATCGGCAACCCAAACGGAAAGTAATCCGAACCTGCAACAATGGGTGAATGCTCATGCTTTACTTCCATATCATCAAAATATACAAAATGGTTGCCCCCACTGCGGTTGTACACAAAAATATAAGCATAACCGGGCTGCTCAACCGTAACCTGGGGGATGGTAATCAATTCCTGGGCCTGGTTGCCGGCCTCGGTTACCCGGTAGTATCCGCCCTGCCCCGTAAAATTCCTGTTTATATCAAAAATCAGGTAGCATATATATGCTCCCGGAAGCTCTTCATCATCGGTACCCCCCAGCCCCAGCATTCCGCTTCCTGTGCCAAGGGCATTGCTCAGCGAACTGTATATCTGGCCAGCTTCGCCCGCTGCCCCGCTGATTCCGCCAAAGGCTGAAGCAATGGCATAAATCATCACGTTAGAGTTTATGGCGTTTTGGTAATCCGAACCTGCTTCATAGCTCGCCCACGTTTTTATGTCCAGCTTGTCGCCTGCGCTTACAGCCAGACTAAGTGCAGGCCCTGCGGGCTTTTGATAATTAAGCCGCGCAGCCTCATTGCCTCCCGGGGTGTGATTGGCCGCAAGAAACACCGCGCTGGTAGCCGCGATGTTTTTAAACGGTGGTTCTTCGCTGGCTAAGTTTTCCGTTTCCATAGTAGCGGTATAAATATCGGTATCTGTTGTACCGATAACGGCCCGAACATTTCCCAGGTGATCGCCAATTTCATAGAAGTATGCATTCAGCTGCGGCCGGTACACCGCTACCCGGCCGGCACCGTATACCGGCATTTCAATCAGTTGTGGTGTATCGGAGGGCAGCACCTGTTCATACACGGCCAGCGGGTTGCCTGAAGCATCGCGTACATAAAATGTATGCTTGGCCGCTGTGCCCCCGGTATAGTCTGTACGTTTTACAAGATCGCCCCGGTCATCGTACGCATATTCAACCATAAGCTGGCTAGTGGCATTGCGCACGTTTTTGGTTAGCCCGTAGGCATTGTAGGCTACGTTCATTACATCGTTGCCTTCCTGCTGCCGGGTCATCTGGCCGATCGCGTTGTAGGTATAATCCACCAGCAGTGAACTATTGTGGTTTACTTTATCAAGCTTGTTGGTGTTCGGCTCGTACACATAATTGTAATTGCCAAGTGTTGTCCCGTTCAACCCTTTGCGTTGTAAACTCTGGATGTTGCCGTTTTTATCATACCCCGGAATGCTTTCTTTATATTCATCCAAAGGGCTGGCTACAAATGCACCGGCAGAGAAATTACCAAACTTAGATTCCTGAAGCTGGTACTTATTGTCGTATGCAAAGGCATACGTGCGCGGTTGCATGTTGTTGTCAACCGGGGTGTGCCAGCTTACTCCTTTTAATGCCCCGCCATACTGGTCGGCATATCCGCTAAAGGATTGTGTACTGGCCGTATGACCTGCACCGGTATAATCATTGGCATAATAATGTATGGTTTGCCCGAACACATCGGCAGCAAAACTGTTGGCGCCATCTTCGCCCGGGTCGTTGGCCTGTGCAGCATCGTTGATGCTCTTGAGCGAACCGTTAATCGTATATACATAATCAATGCCCTGAACGTTATTGCCCAACTCAACGCGTTTCAACGGGCCGTGCAGGTAATAATGGTATCTTGCTTTCAGTGTTTTGCTTGTGCCGTTCAGGCTTGTCCATACTTCGCTTAACCGCTGGTTGGCGTCATATACATAGTGGTGATAAAAAGCATCCGGTTGTCCTTTCTGATAGGTTACCTGCGTTACATTTCCCAAAAAATCGTAATCATAATCAACTGTTTTAATTCCCAGCCCGTAAATGCTTTGCTTGGTCCAGGTTAACTGGCCGAACTCATCATAGCTATACCACGTAAAGGCATTACCGTTTTTGGTTTTGGTTACCTGGCCAAACGTGTTGGTTTGAGAAGGGTGATGCGTATCGGTTATGAAGTCCAATGCCTGAGCATCATACTCGATAAATGTTGTATCGCTGTAGCGTGTTAGCGTAGCATTGTTACCTCTCCGGGTTACACCCGTAAACCCGGTATTGTCAACAAGGTTTAGTACGCTATAAGTATTAGGAACCTGGGTACTGTGCGGTTCAAATACAAAATAATCCGAACCTGACATGGTGTATTCTCCTCCTTCAATCAGCCTTCCAAGGTAATCATAGTTTGTATATGAAAATCTTTTCGGAGTCGCATTTCGCTGTTCCTGGTTTTGGCTGAACCGGATATCACCTTCCAAACTGTACACAAATTGAGAGGTACCTTCATCGGGGTCGGTTGTTTCAATCAACCTGCCCAGGTGATCGTACTTATATAGCGTAACAAATGACGGGTAGGCCGTACTGGCGGTGTTCACCCCATTGGGCGCTACGGTAGCTACAACCTGGCCGGTAGTATTATAATAGACATAACTCCAGTTATCATAGACACCTCCGGTTTTGGTGGCTGTCGCTAATGTTTTGCCATCGAAATCAACAAAACTCACAGCCTGCTTTTCATTGGGGTCTGTTGAAATGTATTTGTAGCCTGCCTCAGCTACAGGGTTGAGGGTTGTGAGTTTGGCGTAATTAAGAACCATTGTGGATGAGGCTGCCGGCTGGCTCCAGGCAACGCCTAATTTAATCCCGGTTATGCCTGCCGGTACAGTAAAATTTACGGATACCCAATCCATGTTTGAATTACCTTGAGGTAGAGCGGGACCCGGCCAAACGATATTTGTCCCGGAGGCGGTAGTAACATACAAGTTTGCCTGGTTAGCATTACCTCTGTACCCTTTAATCCAGTAAGTATATGTTTTACCCGGCACTACCGTTATGGTTCCGTCAATTGGATAAGTTCCGGGCATCCCATTCGTTTGACTTGAGGCGAAAAGTAGCAGGTCAGGTGCTATCTCCGTTACTATGGTAGTTTCTTTAGGAGTAAACTTGCTTTTGTTAGCGGAAGAAGCTTGTAACTCCCATAGTGGTGTATGATGTGCTGCCGTACCTGATCCAAAATGAGATCCAATAGCTAAATAATGTTGAAGTTCTGCAATTGCAGCTTTCTCCCGCTTGCTTTCAACTTCTTTTCCGTTGCCCATTCTGAAAGCATTACCCGGGATTGCGCTTCTGCTTTCCTTAGGATCAGGGCTTTCTTCCGACCATGTACGTGAATATGGATAAGTTGTGGTTGGCGTCAGTGGCTCAAGTGTGTTGTTACTGCTATAATACCAGCCTAACGTACCCGGTTCGGATTGCCCTACCGGTTTAGGGTTATCACGGCTTCCCGGTACGGTACCAGGCAAGTCAAAATCATTCTTTGAATATTTTAAGTTTGACGAATTCGTAACAAACTTTGCTTTGTAAGCAAAATCGGTGGCCGTAATCGGGGCCGGTAGCGTGCCCACCACCGGTTGATTATTGCGATCATACACAGGCTGGCTGGCCAGTACTTTATTGTTTACATAATCCTTGCTTTGGCTTTGAAGAGTATGTCCGTGACCATCACTGTATGTACGGGACGATGTATAGGGGACAGAATTACCATTCTCATCAAGCGTGTAACCAATAGTTTCACCCCAGTTGATTTTATGATCACAATTTTCCAGAACGGTTAAGATAACCGTGGCATAATCAGCACTCTCACAATATTGTGAACTCGCTGATCTTACCTGATAGGTATAAGTACCTGCAGGCTTACTTACGGTTAATGATGTTCCGAAAGGATAACCAGTATAAGAAGGCTCGGACCACCTCAGTGTTCCATTTAGGGGGTAACCTGTTGTCGTTAATGTCATCGTCTCCCACTCACAAAAGGTGAAGGTAGCATCTGCCGGTTTTGCAGGGATGTCAACAACTAAACAAATCTGTGCAGAATTTCCCCAGCAACCTGTAGTATTGTTTCTTGAGTTCAAATAATAACACCCGGTCTGTGTTGCTGTATAGGTTGCCGCTGTCGCTCCCGGAGAGGTATAGTCCGTTCCACCAACATCCATCCCTTGCCAATAATACGTAATACCGGCAGGTGCGGCAGACTTGCTTAGTATTCTCGCGCCACAGGTGTTTGAAGATGCCGTAGGCATGGGAGGGGTACCGGGTTTTGCATTAACTGTAATTACAAATGCCGTTGATGTCGGGCTCCAGCATCCTGAGGAATTTCGTGAGCGGATATAGTATGTTCCTGAGCTTGTTACTGAATAGGTTAAGGCAGAGTTTGTTGTGCTGGTTCCAAGTGCTGTGGTACCTTGCCAGTACCATACATCTGTACCAGACGGAGTACCCCGGGTTAGGGTTACAGGTCCACAGGTGTTTGATGACATCGTAGCTGTCGGCTGTGATGGCGTTATCGTTACGCTAACAGAACGTGAGGTACTCCAACACAAGGTTGAGTTATTCCTGGCTCTCAAATAATACGTGCCCGATACGTTAGCCGTATAGGTTGTAGCGGAGTTGGAGATATCCTGCCCCGATGAGTTTGTCCCTTGCCAGTACCACGTTACACCCGTAGGTGGCGTACCGCGTGTTATTGTTTTAGCCCCACATGTATTGGTGGACACCGTTGGGGCTGTAGGTGTTGCCGGTGGCGCTGATACGGTAACCGTATAGCCTGATGAAGCATTGCTCCAGCATAACGATGCATTGCTCCTGGCTCTTATATAAAGTGTAGTATTGGATGTTATTGTCTGGGTATTACCGGGGTTAGAAACGCTTGTTCCGGAAGGCGCTGTCTGCCAAAACCAGGTAACGTCAGAAGGCATAGTACCGGTGTAACTTACTATTCTTGGCGAACACGTGCTTGAACTAACTGAAAAAGTAACGAGCGGGGTTGGGGGTGTTGAGCAGGCTTGCAGTACCGTAACCGTCTTTGAGGCAACTATAGCGCCATTTCCATCTTCAAAATGGATAGTGGATGTGCCCAGAGAGTTAAACACCAGTGTAGCATAGTATGTATTGGCCGATTGATAATGCGATTGCACATATCCATTACTAACATACCAGTTGTAACTAAAATACAACACCTCACTCGTATAGTAATATTCATACTGTTGGCCAAGGTTAACTATATCCGGTCCATCTAATTGATCATTAACAGGAATAATTTTTTGAGCAAAAGTTTCAAACGACATCATTGTAATAACTATGAAAAATAAGATACCCTGTACCCCTATTTTACGCTTTCTTAATAGAGTCATAATCCTGTATTCTCAAATGATGATACTGTAAAAACTTTACCTGTAGTAATGCCCGGAGTCCATTCAAGCTCCATACTTATGGAAACCAGGTCTCCATCCCGCTGAAACTTTAACGATCCTGTATTACCATCAACGTGCACCTTATAGATAATACTGCCTTCCTTACTTATGTCACTCCACGAACCCTCCACCTCTGTCACTTTAAGTGTCTTGATATACGAACCGGCTTTCTGAAACCATTGCACACTGTCACCTCCGTATGAAATGAAATAACTTTCATGTTCCACGTATGCATTCTTCTCTTCTTCCAAAAACTCTTCGCTTGACCATTTGATAACACTTGCCTGGATATTTTGTGCCTTACCAGTTACACCAAACAGGGCGCTTACCAGTATAATTAGAAAAAGCCTGACCATAGCTATTATTGATTTATGTGAAACCTTCTGTAATCGCTGTTCGACTCGGAGATCAGTCTTTCACCACCGTATTTAATCGACTCCTTGTATGTCCGGTACAACTGGCCCTTTTCATTGTACAGGTAGCGGGAATAAAAATTATCGTTGTCCAGCACATACTCACTGTAGGTCATGTCCGTGGTGTGCTTGTGGTCAAGCGGGTTATGCACATAGCATGTCATCACGGCATCTGCAGGCTGGAACCGGAAGTCGTCAAATACCACAGTGGTTCCATTAGCTGACTTTACCCCAACCTCCAGCGAAGTGAACGTTGAGCCGACCGGAATCCTAAGGTTTATCAAATACCAATCACCCGCCTTTGTGATGATTGTTGGAGCTTCCGACTCATAATTCGTACCGTTTAGTTTATAATATATCCTGCCATTTGTTGAATTAGTCCATACACTGGCACGGTATATCTTATTTGCTTTTAATCCCGTTGGTTTATACACAAACCCACTGCCTGATGAAAGTGACAAGGCACAGTCCCCGGTATGTGAACTACCACCTGTAGATTTTTTAACCACGGTTGCGTTGCCGGCACCGCCTCCCTTCAGGGAAACTTCGCCTCCAAAGTAATTAGTCGATGTATTCAAATCTTCTGCACTGCTGAAGGCAACTTCGGTATACCCTGCATTGGCGGCTGAAAGTACTGGTACACGTTGGTCATAGCCCAACTTGGTTGTTGAGCGAAAGCCTTTTAGGTCTTCGCCTTCAAGCGGCATGCTGTAATGGTCGTACCGCAACGTCTTGCCTAAATACTGCCAGCCGGGATTAACTGCACCGGATGTAAAATCGTATTGATCCCCCGAAGAGAAACTTTGGATGCCATTACTCCGTAACCGGGAATAATCTCCTTTCCAGGTGTAACCTGCATCTTTACGCCATACCGCATCGCCTTCTGCACCATCTCCGTATGCGCCTGCATTTAATATCCTGTAATTTACCCAGTCGCTCTTCCAGGTCTGCACACTCGCACCGATCAAGCCCAACGCGTTATCATTGGCGTCCACCAGATAGCTGTACGAAGCCGCTGTCTGGCTGAGCATGTTCTTATTATTCATGTTAATTGCCTTGGAAGCCATGGCCGGGTACTTGGTATAGGCCGGTTGTTCAACCGTCTTGACCCTTAACCCCAGCGGACTGGTCTCAATCTTCTCCAGTACATTACCTGTGATGAAATCCCACTTCTTGTTTTCGACTTTGCTTGTTAAGCCATCCTTAGTGGTTATTACGTCTTTCAACACATAAGTATAACGTAAACCTGTAGTGCGATTGACTTTGTGAAACCAAGTATTACCATTCCGAACACGTTCAAACATTAATGTTCCCAACGAATACACACCCTGGTAGGAAGTGTTTTGATTTACTATTTGATCGGTATAAATCAGCTGGGTGGACATCCTCGCTACATTGTTTCGATCGTAAATTTTAATATGTTTTAATTGCCCTATTTTACCAGTATAATTTTTTATTATATGTTTTTTGAGAGTTAAATCATCTGCATATAAGAACATTGTAGGACTACCATCATATTGAATATATAACTCTCGAATTTTAGTTTGCGGTAAAACAAATTCACTGTTCATTGAGATCAGATTGCTTTTAGGCACTTCAAATTCATAAACCGTCTTAGTGTTGTAATCAGAATCGTCTGCTAGTTTTCCGTTTAACACAGATACCGTTCCATATAATACAGGGGTATCAGGATATTCTGATAATTTATCAAGACCATAGGTTGTGCCGCTTACATACGGATTCTGCTTGGCAATCACCCCAGAACTTCCTGTGCCATCCGGTTTTTCATAGACGTATCTTATCTTGTCCTGGATACCGAATTCGTCTTTAATCACCATCGACCCAACACGTAAATTGCCTCCCTTATTTTCTGTCTTTCGTATACTTATATTTGTCACTCTATTTGGAGGCCATTCTCCGTAAGGACAAGGGGCTGGCTCTGAGGTATATGTTATGGGCGCATCTAAAATAATCTGCATTCCTTGCACCCTGCCCCACCCAGCGGCAAGCTCGGAGGTTGCTTGATAAGGATCACACGGTATCATTTCTCCGGTTTGGGGATGTTCACAAGAAGAATTCGGATCAGGGTTACAATTGTAAGACTCCAAAACGACTACCTTAACACGATCTCCGTTTAAAAAATTTGCATTTGCAACAAAACTGTTTACAACACCATCCGATAGGTTAATATCCGTTGATGATGTATAGCTGGTAGGAACTGCATATTCCGATATAGATGAATAAGAGTCTCGTTCATAGTTGATTTCCAGCTCACTCCCCAATGGCGTAGTGATTTTTTTTAGCGACCAGGCCGCTCCGTCCTGATCGTTCGATGAAGGCTGGTGAGATGTGCCGGATTGCGCTCCATTAGGAGTGTACAATCCCCAGGCATCCCATTTGTGTTGATCATAGTTTGGATTAAACCCATACTCGAACTTATAGTCCGGGATTATTTTTTGGTTTTGGTCACCACGCGCCATAATCGAAATCGACTCAAGTGTCAACTTCCCGTTCACGGTCGGGTTGGTCGAGTTCAGCGCACCTTTACACAGGGTGTAATTCGTGTTAAACAAAACCCGCTTCACACTGTTCCGGTTGATCAGGTTGCGGACTGCACTCCCCGTAAAAGCACTGGACAGACACAAATTGCTGATGCTGTTCGAATAATCAGGCATCCCGTTCACCCTTAGATCTCCATAAACTGATTTACTGATCACCGCAACTTCGTCTAGTTTGTACGGCACCACATTGTTCTTGCTCTTGCCGTCTAACCGGGGCGACTTCATAAACAGCGCAACGTGTGACCGTGTCTCAATACTGTTCAGGTAATAAAGCTGTTTGGCCCCTTGGGAATATGTTTTGGTTTTGTTGGGGTAGTCATTTTGGAAAGTGTTATCCGTAAACGGAGTTCGGTATCGGTATTCATTGGAAGCCTTACCATAGTTCAGCTTGATCCAACCACCCCAATCTCCTTCATCCGCCAGCCCATTATTGTTGCGGTCCATAAAATCGGAGTACGTGATGGCGGTTAACAGCCACGTGTTCGCAAACGGTGCCTTACGGTTAATGATTGATTTTTTTTGCGAATCATTTGCATCCCAAATTTCTGTCTTCAAATCGTAATCATACACCGGCAATGCAAAATGATAACTCGTACCATCGGCAGCCGTAATTACATACCCTCCGATGCCCTGCTCCATCTGGGGCGTTTTATAATACAACAACGTAGCATCTCCGATGTAACCATTATAAGGGGTAAAAGCAGCGGTGTTAAGAGGCTGAGCACTCGTACCGCTGGAAGCCTGGATAAAATACTGCCCTGTTGCAGACGTGTACGTTTTACTATAAACCTTCAGGTTATTTATTTCAACATATTGAGAATTCTCTCCATACTCATGCGAACTTGAATTGTCATAAAATGTGGCATTTAAGGCTATCGGATCATCAATATTAAGCTTATTGTATACATCCTGTGTAACAGGTATAGAACTGGAAAAGCTATTGCTGGAATAATAGTACGTATTGGGAACAACGGAACCTAACGTATAGGCAGAACGGAACTCATGCCGTGGTGTCGTTGTGCCTGCTCCGCCCGGTAAAAAATCTATAAATTTTGATGGGTAAACCGTGTTGCTTCTAATCTCTTGATTCGTAAGCCACTCAATATGATTAGCAGCAGGAATTTTCTTGGTTGAGTTGACATCATTCCTTATCCGTTCATTCTTCAAAACAATATCATTTAATTGATATGTTAATGAATTGTTGGTTGGAAGATTTGTAGTGGAGACTGAATGAGATATGCCAAAATAAGGGACTGGCTGAGTAACTGATGAAGCAGCTCCAACGTGATGAAAATACTCATTAGAAGGGACTCCCTCATATAGAAAAGGCACCTTATAATCCTGAAATCTGACAGGTGCAAGTCTCTCATGGTCATCTGTCATTTCTCTAGGTACTGAAACACTCCCCATATCAACCCGATAAGGAGAGATTGAGCCACTCACACCCATTGCATTAACATTATAATCATCATATGCAAGCACCGCAGGATTGAAGTTCTTAGTGTAGTCAATATTATCATCAATTAAGTGATTAATATCACTTGCTGAACCCTTATTATAAGACGTACTCTTATTAAATTTATATAAGACCTCTGTTGTACCCCCGTTTGAAAGATTAACATTAATCGCATGAGCCCCTGGAGTAAAAGACGAGTAATTAGCCTTGCCGAGGAGAATAGCACCATACATCTCCTCAGTGCGCGTTTGATTAAGCCATATCCAGTAGTTTTTATGAAATAACCCTTTCTCCACCCGCTTGCTTTGTTTCCAATAACCCTGAGTAGATGCGGCCGGAGTTTGAGATCCCATCGCTACACTTGTTACTACGGTAGAGACTGCATCAATAGCTGCCTGACCAGCAACTGACTTGGCAACTTCAGCTGCAGTAGTTGCTCCGCTTGCCGCTGCTCCTGCTCCCCATGTAATAATGGAGATTGTCGCCATCGTGAACTGAACAGGGTCAAAATTCACTTCCCCGCCTCCAACGGTAATTCCCACCAACCCTGCCGAACTAATTCCATTATTCCAATTTACTTGAACAATGTTCAATAGGTTCACGCTTCCATAATGCCCTTGCCGGTTGTTCCAACCCATATTCACCAATCCCAGGTTTGAACTCCAGCCCCTGATCACGTTCATGTCCTGAACATTTACCGATTGCGCTTCTCCGTTCGCATCATCTGGGTAGGCATTGATATTCCGGGTAATCGCTCCAGCGTTCATCGACCAGCCCAAACCAACCCAACTCGCTTCCTGGTCAGTGCCTATGCCTGCGTGGTACGAAAGTGGAAGCGAAAAGCTACCCTCCGGGCCTGGCACTTCTATGATTGGAAGATTGTAAGTGAAATCACCTGTCAGCAGGTTTACCATGTCCGTTGCCCCTGGCTCTTCATACGATGTATACTCAACCTGGTGCGGACCGCCCGTAAGGGCAAACGAATACATCGGCAGAAAGGTCGATACTAAAAAGTTGAGTATAAAAAACGTAACAACCGTTCGGAGGATAAAAGACTTCCTGATGAATTTCATAACGTAAATGAGGGGGTATAGAGTTGAGGAATTTTTCTGATCTTATTGCCTTCAAAAACAAATTCGGTAGTGCCCAATCCAAAAAAGGAATCATTAAACACTACCCTTATATCGTCTTGGTTTTTGTCAAGCAAATCTTTAAAAACCAGTAAAACACTTGTCGCACGTGAAGATCCGTAATGCGGAACATATTGAGCATCATGTAACTCAACTGCTGTATTATCTGAACGTGATTGAATATCATCGGCAAGCCCCATCGTGAGATATTGGTTCAATGCACCATACCGTGAGACATTACGCTCCATGTAATAACTCTCTATTTCCTTGCCTGCACCGGAGATAGAGAAGATAAAATATTCATAATCTTTTAAGGCTATTCTCAAGCTGTCAATCTCGCTTTCCTTGCCACTCACAGTTTGCTGATAGATGATGAGATCTTTAGGGCGGTATTGGACTTTTATAGTAAAATCTCCCTGTTTATACTCCTGTATCAGTCCATTTTTGGGATCTTGTACAAAGGATTGAAGCTCTTCCTTAGTTTGAACATGTGAGGTGCCACATGATGCCAGGGAGAACAAAGCAATCAAAACAAGTCCTATTCTTATTCTGTAAAAAATCATGTGCTTGTTATTTTGCGTACGCAGCGTTAAGCCCTTCCAGCACTTCTTCTGTAATGTCCGCGGCATCCTTCGCATACACAATGCTGCCATATTGATTGGCACTCAGCACAAACCTGTATCCTTTATCCTGGGCATATTTCTTGATGTAGTCGTTTACTTTGGTGTAAACCCGGGCGGTCAGGTCCTGATCTTCCTTACTTGCCTTTTCAGATATAATTTTTTGGTAATCCAGATATTGCTGGCGCTTCGTTTCCAGCAACTCTTCCATCAGGGAGCGCTCTTTTAAGGAAAGTTTTAGCCTGTTTGCATCATACTCCTGGAACTTGGTTTCCATCTCTGATTTCAAAGTATCCAGATTAGCATTCCAACCGGACACCTTTAGCTCGTACTCCTTACGGGCCTCTTTCATGCCCATATACCCATTTAAGAGTTTAATGGCATCGACATACACCACTTCTTTGGATTTTGTTGTACGGATGCTCCAAATAAGCGTAAAAGCGCAGATCAGTACATTAACAATGATAATAACTACGATATACCGTAAGGTACCGGGATTGGAATCAGTCCGCTTCATGAATGGGCAGGTTTAGGGTTTATTGGCTGCCAAAGATGATACTTGCCTTAAAATATTATTTAACAATAGTTATGGCTAAAGCACCTGTTGTCAAACGTAGGGCTAACCCTACATTTTAGCTTATAATTAAAAAATATTACAACCATAATTGATCAAATCGGTAATGATATTACATTACATCGAATCAAATTATGCCACTGAAAATTTTAGTCGCTGACGATCACCACATGGCACGCCAAGGCACTGTGCTATTTGTGAGAATGACATTCCCCGGTGCAATCATTTATGAAGCCGCAAACGGGTTGGAGGTAATCAAACTCACTAACCACGAAACCGTTGATTTATACATCCTCGATTTCCGAATGCCCGGTATGGATGGATATGTACTCTCTAACAAATTGCTGAAACGAAACCCTGATGCTAAAATCGTTATCCTGACATCCTACACATCTACCGAACTTGCCGTAAATCATTTCGTTATAGGCGTTAAGGGATTTGTGACTAAAAACAGTTCACCGGAAGAATTTGAACTTTGCCTTAAAGAAGTTCTAAAAGGTGGGTATCATTTCCATACAGAAGTTGATGTTGTGCAAAGCCTGACCCCTAAAGGCAAAATACCCTCGGTTCAGTTTACAACCAATGAACTTAAATTAGTCAAATCGTTAGCTTCGGGCATGACCACCCAGCAGATCGCTGACAGTTTCGGTCTTTCACCCAAAAGCATTGAAACGTATCGATCACGACTATTTGAAAAAGCGAAGGTGAAAAACACCAGCGAACTGATCAGCTATATGTACCGGATAGGGCAATTGGAAATCTGATAAAAGGGTTCAGGATCGTAGTTACTGGTTATTTGTGCTCTAACCTTATAGTATCTAGTACTATTATCGATATAAACTTTCTTGTGCTGAAAAAGTATCCGCTCAATAAAGAAAAATCAAATCAACTTCTACTTCCTCTTATCATCAGCATCATTTTTAAAAGCAATTAAATTAAACATTTCCCGCATTCTGCTTCTTACCCTGTTGCCATAAAAGTTTTCAATCTCACTGGCAGAAAGGTTGGTCGTTATGTGCGTAAGCATTTTCTGTGATACAAAAAGATCGTAGCGGCTCAGGATTATTTCACCCATTACATTACACTCATTGCCGTAGTATTTTAGTGTTTGCTCCGCGCCTAAATCGTCAAAGCAATACGTCTTTGGATGCTGAACGGTATACGACATTTTACTGTATCGCGAAATAACTTCATATCCTTCCTGGATAAACTCAAAGCTCACATCACGGCAGGGCTTTACAATGTGGTTCTTTTCAGGTGGAGGCACAAAGCGCATGAGCGACATAAAGGAAGTCTTGCCACAGCCAACGGGGCCGGTAAGCAGAATACCTTTTCCAAGATCGATGCCTGATTTTTCTGCTTCATCCTGGTAGCCTAAAAAGTAAGTCAGCAACTTGTATAGGGTGGCATGGTCTTCCTCATGGATTTTAAATTTCTCTCCAAAAAGTTCTTTGCCCCGCTTTTCAAAAAAAGAAAGACACCAGCCAAAGTCAAAATCCCTTTTGTTTTTTCCATTCTCTGATGTTTCGTTTTCAGAGGGGTTCTGCATAGTTCTTTTCTGTCGTTACGTGAAGGTTGCCTGCATGATGTGTTACTCGCGGTGTGTACTTATTCTGGTTTAGAATCCAGTTACGGGCTGCTGCCTGCCAGTCTTTCATCGGGGTACGCCCGCCTACTTTCCACCCGTTGCTTTGGAAGTAGTTGAAGAACTTTTGCGCTTCGTGGCTGGTGCTGTCGTGCAGGGTGAAGAACACCTGCACTTCTTCCGGTGATGAAGGCAGGGGTAGTGCCGCGCCCCCCGTGTTATTTTTTTTTCGTTGTTGAGGGTAATCACTTGCTTTCTTTTCCTCACTGACCCCACTGTTATCTGAACAAGTATTTTCATGGACTGGCTCATAAGTAGTTTTATGGTTTAAGATGTTTGTATGGTTTGTATTAGGTGTCATTTTTTGAACAGGTGGCTGTTCTGCCACTGGAGGGTAGCGGTCTTTTGCATAAACCGTACTTGTTCCGGTTTCAGGCAGGCCATTTTCTTTGCCTGCCTGCAAAGCAGTCATGTAGATTGCGCTGCCCCTGAAAGGATCATAGGAAGGTTTGTACGTGATGTAGCCAAACTTGTCAAGTTCTTTGATCACTTTGTGGTAAGTAGCCTTTGCGTGAATCTTGCCTGACCGCATCATAGCTTGTCGCGAAATGCTGAACGGAATACGAAAACGGTTTATGTTCCACACCTGAAATAACGCCATGTACAGGCTGATGTGTGTCGGTGTTATTCGTTCGTCAGATGCAATACGTTCAAAAAAAGCATTAAGATGAAGGATATAATTCATGGCTTCCTCTCCTTGTTACATTCACCTTTTCCGGAACTGTCCTCTGAGGACTTGAAACCTCCTTCTAATATGGCTTCAATGTCATCATAGCTGTAATAGATAATACCACCGATTTTCGTATAGCGAAGGGTTTCGTTAATGCGCAGGTTTTGAAGCGTTCCTGGTGAAATTTTCAATAACCTTCTTACTTCGCTGCTCTTCAGCCATTGCTTGGGTTTGGAAGGAATGTGGGGTGATAATTCTTGTTTAAGATCATGAAGCAATTCCATGCGAAATGCTTTCAAATCTTCTTTGGTAATGATCTCTACTGCCATAGTATTTGATTGGTTTTATTATGGCGTAAAAGAGCCATGAAAACAATCGTTATGGCAGTCCTTGGGGTACTGGTACTCCTCCTAAATCATTGACAATTAATTAGATAAAGCTTTAAAATAGATAATACTTCGCGCTCCTTTGGAGTAGATTCAGGCTGTTTGCTGTGGCAAACACAAAAACCGAAAATGAAAGTTTTGAAAAGGAGGTCAAGGACGAGGTGGCTTGCGCATATAATTGAAAAGCTCCAAAGCAATATTCTTCACACCTTCGCGTGCAGTAGCATCCGCCTGATAAAATTTAGAACGCAGACTTTCCCACGACACAGAATCGGTATGCTTGGTTTGGGCTATGCTGGCGATAAAGCGGAGCACTTCCAGTACGTTGTTATTCTTGATAATACCAATATCCTTTAGTCCGCGAAGGAAACAGGCAAGTTGCGGAACAGACAAGTTCAATTTGAGTTTAAAATCTTTTTGTACCGGATCATCCGTATTCAAAGGAAAGTTAATGGCAAGTTGTTTGCGTTTTTCAAAAAAGTAAATTTCCTCACCTATCCAGTCCGATAGTTGGTCTTTAATAGAACGAAACTTTTCATTGAAAACAAACCCGGGCTTGCATTGCACCTGGTTAACAAGTTTAAGCAGGTAGGCAAGTTTTTCAATCTGTTTGGAAAGTGTTTCCTGGTCTTGCACGATACGGGTAATCTCACGTACGCAATACTTGAAAAACTTATGGGGATTAAAGTTTAAATATCCGAGCGACAGACAAATTTTAAAATCAAGCCTTTCTTCCGTAAGCCTGTTTCCCGCAAGTTCTTCCAGTTCAGTAAGCAATTCTTTCAGGTAGATAATCTTCTTATACGATACTTCTTCTAAGCGCACACCCTCTATAAAGTTATCTAACGGGTAAATTACAATAGTCAGTAACCGCTTATTGATTCCTTTCTTTTCAAGTGCATATCGGACATCGGGTAGTTTTTCCTTCAGTTCACGGTGAACAATGAACCGATAGCTTTCAGGACATTTTGCGTGCTGGTTAAAATACTTTGCAAAATGTTTCTCAATATAGGTCAGCAGGTCTTCCAGGCGTTGATAAACAAGCTTCAAAAGGTTGGCGCGGTTTTCCTCGTCAGTTACTTTATAGATTTCTTCAATTTCACCCGCTACCATATTTTCCGTGATACGGTCTATGAGCTGCACGACAGCGGATTGGTGATATTGAATATACAGTTCTACATGCTTTTCCTTTTTCAGCCCGAAAGCCTCTTTTATGAAAGCTCTTTTAATTCGCTCTGATTCGTTAAAGGCAACGGATTTCCACTGGATAAATTTCTCCTTATCCACAAGTTCGCCATCTGAAAGACTTCCGATAACGGCCTCGAATTGTTCTAACTCATCCCGCAAATTGGTACGCTGACGTTTATAGTTTAGGTAATGTTCCGTCCCCGCTTCCTGAAAAGATCTTTGTGAACTCCGTCCCTCGGCTTTGGTGTAAGGTTATAAACACCATTCCTGTATTCATAGATAAGGTTCATGTTGTTGGCAAGCATTGCAATGATGGTTTCAAGTTCTTCATGCACAAACGTGCCTGTAAAGGAATAAGAAAGTGCATCCTTATCGGAAATCTGAAAATCCGCTTCGTAATGTGCTTCGAGTAGCTCCGCAATTTCTCTGAGAGTTGTTTTCTTAAATTCCAATGTTCCCGTGTACCATGAACTAAAATTTGCGCTCTCAGAAATGAGCTTGCTTACTTGATTATCGCTCGCGGTGATCGTAGCGAGTTCATTTTCATTCAGCAATATCGTACGCCCCCTATAAGAAATTTCTGCGGAATCTGATGCTACGGCAATTTCCGTCTTGCCCTGGTTAACCTTTACAAAAAAATCCGCTCCGGTAACAGTAACAGATCCATGAGGCAGCCGGAAAACAAAGGGTTTGCCGTTCTCCGCCAATTTGAAGAACCCTTCCCCGCAAAAATCAACTATTCGTACATTCCATTCCTGTGTAAGTGTAAGGATTGAGTTTTTGTTTAAAGTAATAACAGAGCCATCGGCCAGCACAACATTTTTGTTGCGGTCAGTCGTAATCGTTACGGGTTCAGCCAACCGCCCTTGTATGAAATAGAGGGTTGCTATTGCAAGGCATAAGGCAATCAGCGCAAATGAAGCAATCCGTTGATGGGTCAATACTGGCCGTGCAGTATGAATCTCTTCTTTCTTTGCTTTCTCTAAGGCAAGGACAAGCCGCTCACGTTGGGTAAGAAAATGTTCTTCGTCAGCTTTAAATGCTCCGTTTTTCCAATCTCCATTCCAGATCACCGTAAGTTCATCAAGGGTCTTTTGATTCTCAGGGTCAGCCGAAAGCCATTCATCCAGCATCACTCTTTCCGCATCCGTGATTTCACCGTTCAGCGATTTGTGAATAAGCAAAGTATAATCCGGTTCATTCATAACATACATCCCTCTAAAACTATAACACCAAAAAAGTCCTGCACCCTACCGATTCTGACGAAAATATTTTTCTACAGCGGAAGGCAAGCCTTTCTCCCTCTCCTTCGGAGGGAGTTGGGAAGTGGGGCTCATTGAAACAATGCAGCCAGCACTACTATACTAAAATACGTCTTGAAAATTTCCCTCAGTATTTGAAGTGCCTGTGATATGTTTTTTTCAACCGTCTTTTTTGAAATTCCTAAGTATGCAGCAATTTCAGAATAGCTCATCTTCCATTTCCTGTTCAGCATAAACGTTATCCGTACATGATCAGGCATTTTGGCTTTTGCTTTTTCCCACAGGAAGTTAATATCTCCTGCAGTTAAAGCACTGTCAGCCGGAACCTCCAGCAGCGAGTTTTCAAGGGTATCAAAATCGGTTATTACAATCTCCTTTGATCTTCTGTTATCTCGCTTAAAATTGCGCACTCTGTTCAATACGGATTTAGCTAAATAACGGTCTAAGGGTTTTGTGATTTGCAGCGTATGCCGCTTAGTCCAGATGCTAATAAAAAGTTCCTGGATAAGATCATCCGCATCCGCTGTATTGTTGATATACTGGCTCACAATATCAAAGAGGAACTCACGGTATTGATCGAAAAGGATTTTTACTGCCTGCTCATCATCCGAGGCCAGCATACTGAGTATGAAGTCTTCCTGATCTATTCTGCGGACAGGCATTACTTATATGGGGGCTAAATAAAAAATCATGCTCATAGGGTGCTGCTCAAAGATCAGGCAAACAAAAAATTGCCCGATAGCAATTAATGCAGCGAGTAGGACAAATTAAGGAAAAACAACAAGAATATAAATCTCTTACCAGCCCATAACCTGACATAGAACATACATCCTCGACAACATTTTTAATCCTTCTCATACGTGCCCTGTATATTCATATCAATAAATCACGTCCCCTTGTGCGTTATTGGCCGCTCAACTGTAATAGCTATGGAACAATTAAAAACCAACGAAATCCAAGCCAATGTCACTGCATAGATCTCTTACGATGGGGTTGATACTAACAATTACTATCGCTGCTTATGCCCAACCTGCGCATGAAGTTAATGTAAACAAACCACTTGCGGGTAACCCCATGCCGGACTTTACATTGAACAACATTACACATTACAAAACGAAGTCGGCATCCCTGAAAGATTTCAAGGGCAAATGGTTGTTTCTTGATTTTTGGTTCATGGGGTGCTCCTCGTGTATTAAAAGTTTCCCTAAAATCAATCAGTTACAACAGGAATTTAATGATGAAGTCCAGTTCATCATGGTAGGGTGTATTGAAAAACGATCTAATCAGAATATTAAAGACTTTTATGAAAAGCTGAGAGTAAAGCAAAGTTTAAATATTGCAATGGTTTATGACTCTATACTTGCCCAACGCTGGGACATCAATTCCATGCCACATATCGTCATTATTGACCCTCAAGGTATTGTTAAATACATTACGGATGGAAGAGATATGGATTCAGAAAAAATACAAAGACTTCTGAGAGGGGAAACCGTTACATTTTATGAAAAGGATTTACCCCGTAAGGATTTTGGAAATGTGTTAAATGATGCTAAACTACTTTATAATTCGACCCTTATTGAATGGGCCGGGGAAACATTCAATGTCGGTCTAAGAGTTGACGAGTATATCGCATCTTACAAAGAAAAAAAAAGCAGTTTTAAGTTCGCTGGCGTGAATCTCTATCGGCTTTACAATACCGCCTATTTTGCGCAAGGCCATCTTTCATTTGTTAAAGATCCCGTGTATAGTGAGATATACCCTATTCCAATATTGGAAACTCACGATACAACCTTATTTCAATACCAGAATACCTCCAATTACGGTAAGGGTCTATATAACTACAGCTTATATGTTCCACCAAGTCAAGTTACTGAAGAAAACATAATGAAATATATGCAGGAGGATTTGAAACGAACGTTTGGGTTCAACGCATCTGTTGAATACAGGGATATGCCGGTTTGGAAGCTCATTGCAAAACCGGAAGCAGAGAAAAAAATCAAAACTAAAGGAGGTACAACCTATAATAGCGCATTAGACGGAAATGCTTTTACAGGTTTTACTGTAAGAAATGTTCCGATAAATGATTTCACTAGGTTTTTATTCTCTTATCTCAACCAAAAAGTAAAACACCCCTTTATAGACAACACTGGAATATCGTTCAACATTGATCTGACAATAAATGCTGATATGATGAATATTCAGGACGTGAGAAAAGAGTTACATAAATGGAAACTCGATCTGGTGAAATCAACAAAAAAAATGAAAGTGCTTGTAATAAAAGATTAGGGAAAGAAATACGAATGCTCCTTTCCCTAATAGAACAACATAAACTAATCCTTAGTAACGATAGCTCCACATCTGGGGCTAATATTGGGATCGTCCACTTGTCGTAACTCAAAGCCCACTTTACAGGCTTCGCCCATACCGGGAGAACAAGTGTAACTCACTTGGTGTGGGTTACAAATCCAATCCCCATCGTCCTGGATCGGTTCAAAGTATTCGTTCAAACTGTTGTTGGAAGCCAACGTTCCACCAATAGCCAGAAGCAGTGCGCTAAGGGCTAAGAAAATGCGAAGTTTTTTCATACTTGTACTATTTAAGTTAATAATTGATGACCTACTTTTTTATACAGGTGTTCGGTTCACTTTCGTTCCTGACTATACGCGCGTAAATGCTTTACAAAAATGTAGTACACATTTTAAGTACACATTCTCTTTTATTTCGAAAAATATTTAGGTGATAAATTCCATATCTGGATATGCTCATCAAAAAGCGCATATAGCCTATTATCGAAAACTTTAAAGTCCCTTAACTTCTCTTTGCCAGAGTAATCATATATGTAAAAGCTAAACTTGTACTCGCCAGTTTCAAAATCATATACATCGATAACACTTGACGAATCATGTGCTCTGTAAGGTTCGTTCCTTGCAAGCAACATTGAGTGTACGAAAAGAAAACCGCTCCATACACAACTACGCTTATTAACGGTACGCTTTGGTGAGCTTATCTCAGACGAATAAAAAAAATCTTTTGAAGATCCTCCGGCACTTACCTCTATTTTAGCATGGGTGATTGTATCTATCGTATGCTGCCTTTGGAGGATATTTAAACTCGTGTCCATTACGATGTACTCATTTCTATAACGATGTAGGTATAGTAACCTGTTTTTCATTTTATCGTAGTGCATCATTCCATCAGTACAAAATACTCCATCCACCTGCTTTTGAAGAATCCCTTGTTTCATTTCCGAATAGGGTGAAAATGCCTTTAGCTTTCCAAGTATATTTTCTGGTTGATGGCCTCCTAATGACCTTATGAAAAAAATTTCTTCAGTTAAGGGCACAATATCCATGAAGTAAGTGCTGCTATTCAGGTTAATATCAGCCTTCCAATTATGGACGTTACCCTTGTAAATAAAAGGCACGGTTCCATCTATCACATAGTAATATGGAGAATCAACCTTTACTTGAATAGCCCAAGTTTTCTGATCGGAAATTCCTCTTACATTTAACTTTACATGCAGTGTATCAGTAAAATCTGAATTTGCAACAATCAGATGTGATGGTGCAGAGTAATTAGCAATATAAACGTGGTGCGAAGTGCCACCTGCTATATAGTAAGAGTTATATTTCAGGTTTAATGCTTCTGCTTCTAATGCGGGAAATGGCGGGAATTCACGCAAAAAACTACCTGGTTGCTGACGTATATCTTTGGAAAGAGCAAACAGCATAGCCACAACACCAATGCTTAACACAAAGCAGGCAACAATCCATATCGTTAATTTCCTGGTCATGCAAGAGAGGGCCGGGTTGCCGGAACATCAGTTGTTTGAGCTGCTTCATTTACCTGTGCCTGCAATACAATCCCTGCTAACCCAAACACAATAAATACAGCATTAAAGATTAGGTGCTCAGACCAACTAAGTTTTTCAAGCACGCCACCGCATGAGCAAGGAACATAGCTGGCAAAATTCAAAATGGATATGATGTAAGCCGTGAACATGGTCATAAGGGAGAACGCACAAAAAAATGCAAAGAGCCGGAGCCGTGGAACCACCAGCATTACACAGATCAGTATTTCCGCGGAGATCACCATCCATGGTATAGAGCTTCCAAATCCCGTGAGTATAGGAGATTGCCCGATTTGCACCGTAAACTTTTGGTAATCCAACAACTTACTGAGTGCCGCATACATGAACAGCAGAATGAATAGGAACGAAATAACCTCAATGGCAATCCTCTTTTTCATACAGAGTTGTGTTAAAGTCAGACATTACACCCAACGCCTTACCCTGTGCCCCGAAAGAGCACCCCTTCATATACAATACACCATATCGTACCCACCACCCTACCAAAAAGCCTGATTATTTTTTGAACCCCTTTAAATAATGCCAAATTCAAAAGAAAGTGTGCCCTTTCCATAAACAGAAAATACTCGAAACCCAAACGGATTACTTGTATTAGAACAAGCGGGTCGACTTGAAAAAATTGTAAACTCAGGTAGAATTTTTGCAGTTTTATACTTTGAATAAGCAGTATAAAAAACCATGCGAATTAAATCAGTTGAAATAATAAATCTGAAAAGTTACAAGAATGTAACATTAGAGTTTTCTGAAAATATCAACTTATTGATTGGAGCAAACAACTCAGGAAAATCAACTATAATCAGGTCTGTTCTCAATTTACAATACCATTCATTTTTCCCAAATGATATTCGCAGTCAGCATTCAACTGCCAAAATAAAAACAGAGATTTCCGATATAAGTCAGAGTGATAATCTTGCTTTTCTAAACCACCAATTACCAAACGAATTCGAAAGCGCTAACGGCTTTAAAATACTCTGGAGTCTACATACATTGGACAATAACCAAAGTAAAGAAGATTACCTTTATTTTAACTCAAAACATAGGGAAGAAAAACTCCCACACAACCGAGTAAAAGTAACTGATCTCAAGAATAGTGAAGTAACACTGAAACAATTTCTTCGCTTTCCTGATCGAGAAGATAAAATAGGTTTTATATATCCTTTTCTTGCAAAGCGAAAGAATGAATACCTGGATCAGAATAGTAATCGCGAACAAACATACAAGATTCAGGAAGGGCTTCGTAATCTACCCGCCAAGGTTCAAAAAATCAGCAACCACTCCCATCCAAAATCAAAAGAATTTGTTGAGTGTTGCGACAATATTCTTGGATTCAGAATTGGGGTCATAGGCGTTGACCAAAGTAACACGAATGGAATAGAGATAGGAATTTATACAACAAACAATCATGTAATACCTCTAAAATCAATGGGTGATGGTGTTGCCAATATTGTGGGCTTTATTGTAACACTTCTCACTGAGGATAATAAGCTATTTTTAATTGAAGAACTTGAAAATGATATACACCCACAGGCGCTCAAAAAACTGCTTGATCTAATAGTATCAAAGGCATCAAAAAATCAATTTATTATTTCAACTCATTCTCACATTGTCCTTAAATACCTTGGTGTCGTTCCTAAGAGTAAAATTTTCTATTTAGAATGGCTTCCATTCACTACAGAAGCTGGTCAACAAATTAATATACCCACCTCCAGTGTATATGAGATTAAAAATGATCCCGCATCCAGAATTGAAATTCTGGAAAAGCTGGGGTACGAATTTCACGATTTTGAATTATACGAAGGGTATATTTTACTCGAAGAATCATCAGCAGAAAGTGTTATTAGAGATTTTTTGATACCAAATCTATTCCCTGAACTATACAATAAACTAAAGACTATTAGTGCAAACGGTGTTAATGATCTGGAGTTACGGGTACGTGATTTCGGTAGATTGTTTGTATTTATTCACACAAATCCGATGTACAAAAATAGGGCGTGGGTGATTGCAGACGGGGACACTTCAGGTAAAGAAGTTATCCAGAAACTCAGAAGCACTTTTAACAGATGGCCGTCTGATCATTTCCTAAATTTCTCTAAGAACGATTTTGAAGAATACTACCCGAAAAAGTTTAGAAAAGAAGTCAACGCTGCATTGAAGCTAAAAGGAGAACCTAAGAGAAAAGCTAAGCAGGAGCTGATAAAGAAAGTTATGACTTGGGCATTGAAAAATCGGGAGGAGGCTATTCAGGAATTTAATAAGTCAGCAGCAGAAGTTATTCAGGTTTTGAAGCAAATAAGCAAATCCTTGAAAAAGGATTCTTAAAGAAATGAAGCAGTTAGTTGATTTTAACGTCAAGTACTGTTAGTAATACACAAGTTGAGCCGTTTAATGGGTAAAGTATCTATAATAGAAGAGCGACTAAAGGCAATAAATGAAACAGTGTTTCAGGAGCTTTGTGATGCCTACATATCATTAAAATATCACAAGTCCAGGGCATTCTCAAGAACTGGTTCTCAATCAGGAAAGCAAAAAACGAAACCAGGCACACCAGACAGCTTTGTTCTGCTTGATGATGGCACCTACTTATTCATAGAATCTACAACGCAACAAACTGACTTGCTCAAAAAATTGAAAAAAGATATTTCAAAAGGCTTGGATGAGGGCAGGACTGCAATCCCAAAATCAAAACTTCGTGAAATAATACTTTGCTTCAACTCCAAAGCAGACACTGCCATAGTTGATGAGCTTACAAAATATGCCTACCCAGTTAAAGTTCGTTTTATTTCTATTGACGATTTAGCGTTGCAAATTAGCCTGCATTACAGAACACTTGCTAAGGATTACTTAAACCTTCCGCTTGATACAGGACAGATTGTAACACTAGAAAGTTTTATTAGGCACTACAATGAGAACTCTCAAAGCATTGCAACACCAATCGATAATAGATTAATCCATCGAGATACTGAATTATCAAGTCTTATTGAGCTACTCCAAACAAATGATTTTGTTGTTGTAACTGGTTCACCAGGGATTGGCAAAACGAAATTAACGGTTGAGGCCGTTACTGAATTTCAAACACAGTTCGGGTACAGTGCTTATGCCGTTCTCAACAAAGACTATGATATTCTAGAAGATTTAGCATACTATTTTGATAACACATCGCAGAATATTCTATTCATTGACGATGCGAATAGAATGGGTAGACTTCTTCAAATAAAGGGTTTCGCTGAAAGTGCAAATCGAGGTCATCTCAAGATTGTCCTGACGGTTCGGGACTACGCATTGGAGCAAATTAAAAATCTAATTCCTAAGATTTCCGTATTCGAGCTGTCATCTTTAAATGAGGATCAAATCATTGACATTATTAAAAGTGAACCGTTTAAAATAACCAACCAAGATTACCACCCTAAAATACTAAGCATCTCGAATAGTAACATTCGTCTTTCAATCATGGCAGCAAAGCTCGCGGTTGAAAAGAACAATTTGAATGCGTTGCATGAGGTATATGACTTATTTGACGAATACTTCAAAACTTTCATAAAGGATAATGGTCTACTCCAGGATAAAACTGTTTTAAAATCACTTGGAGTCCTTTCATACTTTAATACTATTTCACTGACAAATTCGGATGCGTTAGAGAAAACCCTGAGCAAGTTTCAACTGAGTCGTTTAGAATTTATAGAATCAATAGACAAACTGGAAAAAATCGAAATAGCCGAGGTTAAATACAATCATACGAAGATATCAGATCAGTCAATCTCAGCATACTTCTTCTATAGAACATTTTTTAAAGACGATTTACTATCCTTCGCGGTGATTATTAATGATTTCTATGAATCAACAAAAAATAGAATACGAGACACTGTAATACCTGCGAATAATACCTTTGGCTATAGAAACGTACGCAAAAAAATCCGACCCATATTGTTATCAAAGTTGAAGTCCCTTCAATCGGAAGAGGAAGTCTGGGCTTTTTTCGAACTGTTTTGGTTTTATCTGGAAGATGAACTTCTGGCTGCTGTTGTCAGGAAAATTGAGAGTAGTACAACAACCGAATTTATCTATGTCCTTAATGAACATCTTCACATCGCCAACGACCAATTTCTTAAGCTACTCTTTAATATTGTTGCTTATCATCACGATGAGAGATTAATAGAAAACTCCACAACATTAAGTTTTGAATATACAAAGCATCACCCTGGCGCCTATAGTCAACTTGTAAAGAGTATTACAGATCACTTCTCATTGGACTATGAGGACGAGTATGACCAATACCAAAAACAGAAAAATTTATTTGACCTGATCGAGAGGAAGTTGTCTGTTGAAAACTTCTATAGGCAAGTATTCTTTGACATTGCGAATAAATTCTTATACTTCAGATTTCAGCAAGCCAAACCACTACGAGGCCACAAGTTCTCTCTTTATAGTTATAACCTTAAAGAAAATGAGGCCATCGTAAAATTTAGGGCAAGCATCTGGGAAATACTTAATGGACTTTTCTCAATGAATCCAGAAAAAGCTTTTGAAGTGTTACATAAGTATTCACAAAATCGTATAGACGTTGATATACCTATTCTTCAAACTGATTTCAAGTCAATTGAAGGTATAATTAAAAAATACTTCAGTACTGATCGTTTTGATCATGCCTATGTAGTCCAAGAGTTATGTAGTTGGGCTAAAGGGCTCAAAATTGAGGATTATCCTATCAAAAAATACCAACAAGTTTTTTTCACTGATAAGTATAAACTATTTCGAATAGTAGATTGGAACCGGTTACGGAACAAGGAACAACATGAATACACACTGGGCGAGAAATATGAGACAGTCAAAGAACGAGAAATTCGCAGGTCGTTTCAGTTTACATCAATAGAAGAATACAAGTCTTTTATCGACATCTACATTGAGATAAAACTATTTAAAAAGGATAGTTATGAACTATCTAATTCGTTGGCGATTATATTGGATGAAAATATTAAAAACAACCCAATCCTTTCAATAGACATTTTTAAAAAATTAGTGAAGGACAAACGGTTAAAAAATTTCTCTCCAAACTTAGCGATTAAAACCGCTGCAACTTATGTCGATGATACTTCAAATAAATTCTGGGCTGTAATAAAACCTAACGCTAAGCTCAAAACATGGATTGACAAAGTTTTTAATGTAACTGATGGTCGCTTAGCACTTTTAGATTGGCAGTTACAGTATTTACTCAGTCTTCCTACTGTCAGAATTGATAAGAAGAAATACCGTGCCCTGATCTCCGTTATCAAGTCAATAAATAGCTCTCATACGTTATTTTTAGATGGTATTGAAAAATATGAAGATTTCCAATCCGGTGTGATTGAGAAGATACTTGGAATTATAAACAACATTAATAGCAAAGGAGCAATTAAAGTGGCATTGTGGTATGGTTTTTTTGATAAACTAAAACACCAGTTAACTAATATAGCACTATTAAAACAAATCTACATTCAGCAAGACAGCATACAACGACTTTTTGATTACGATGGTGAAGGCCTACTTTATATTTTGCGAAAAGACCCTGAGTTTTTATTCGAATACATTAATTCCTTTGCAGAGGATGATTTTGGAAGACGGAGTTCTGATTACAAATGCTTTCAGGTAGTGTGGGAGTTGGATTCGCCAGAGCCAATAATCAAGCGTGTAATCAATCATCTTATTGATCATGACAAACTTGGTTTTAATTCAGATTTCTTATCATCATTCTTTGTTAACATCAAACCTGATAATCTACCAAAAGCACATGATTTTTTAGTTAGGTATATCTCCGAATATTTTAATAATATCAAGAAAGTGAGTATTATTTTTGAACTGATTGAAGATAAACTCAAACACCTATTTCCACAGACCTTTAGAACTTATTTAAGGTTAAATTCCAATCTTGATGATTTCAAACGAATTGAATGGACTGGTAGTGGAGTAGTTATACATGATGGTTCCTCAAATATGGGAGATATAAAGGCTGCTAAGTGGCAGCATATTTTAGAGTTAGTAATCGCTGAAGACTTGGGAATATCTTTAATACCAATAACGGCTTGGATAAAAGGGCAAATAGAACTTGAAAAACATTCAGCAGATAGATTTAGAGAATGGGCATACCTTAGTGAATGGTAACAATAGTTAAGTTAGCATACAACACACGTTCCCAGCAGGTTGAAGCGGAGTTCAGCATGGTGCAGCCGCAAAAGATCACGCCAGCATTAAAAGTTCGTGCTGAGGCAGCACCAACTTTTAACCCTTCGGGTGCTGCGCATGCTGTCATGCCTTTTGCTCTTTGGCTGCACTATGCTTCACGGCAGCTCCTGTGTCTTTTTAGCATTGCCTCATTCAGTTATTCCGCAAGCTCCCTGCCTTCAATCGGCAAAGCTAAAAATCCACTCGCTGCCCTTGTTGTGCTCGCCTGCGCTGTCATTCGGGCTGCGGGATTGTCATGCCTTTTGCAAAGCTGCATTTTCTCCCCTTCGGGGAGATTAAAGAGGGGCGCAAAAGCCACGCCAACCCTTGTTCAATCCGTTCCGGCCGACTTGATTATTTAATATTAAGGTGCCTGCACTGCTTTCATATTTCGCCTCCGTTTGAAACAAACTCCCGGCTCAAACCCTCATTCCACTCGCAGCTTCCGTTCGATTCCTCACTACAGCTTTGACGGCTCGCATTTGTCAAAAGAAATGAGGAATTTGTAACTACCTAACACCAACTAACTCATGAGAATCAAGGATGCTGTTCACTTCAGTCCCAATTTTAAAGTGGTAGATGTCGATCTAAGTAATGCTGATGAAATTATTGAAGCGTTTAATGATAGGTTTCAGCATTATTATTTTGAACCCGCTAGACTTCTAAACGAATCCGACAACAACGACAAGTATGCATTTGCTGCAGGAACTATACTCATGACAACTATTGATGCAATAACTAAGCTATTTTGGCAAGGACAAGTTGGAGAGCGATTTAGAAGATTCGCATTTGACCTTCCAGGCCTTATTCGTAATGGAAGAGATGATGAGTACAAATCAAGATTTGCTCATAAATTTTATGATAATTTTCGTAATGGTTTAATCCATGAAGGCCGGATTAAAGATTCAGGTCAATTTTCATATACATATCCAACCCTTGAAACAGTTCAGGCAGGAGCTTTGGTTATTAACCCTGCTGCACTTTATAGTGACATCGAGTTCATTTACCAACAGTTCCTAGATAAGCTAAGCAGAAATGCCACATTCAAAGCTAATTTTGTTTCAAATTTTAAGCTTCTGTTTCAGAATGAATTTCAAAGCTTTAAAGGCCACCCTGAAAATCGAGATTAGTCCTTCATCCTTAAAAACATTTTAGGATCACCACAAATAAAAGATCCAGCAAAGGCTTTGACGGCTCGCATCACTTTATACCAGTAAACTTAACGACTTTGTTTTTTGCTGCTTCGTAATCAGGATTAAGTTTTTTCCTGTTTAATGTGATATTGAATGGCTTGGGGAAAAGAGAACCTTGGTAGTTTGCTTTAACCAAGTCCCAAATTTCAATATTCCTTTTAGAAAGATGATAGCTCATTCTTTCCAGGTCTGAAATATGAATAAGCGATAAAGGTTTAATTTCAAAATCATCAAACCTCTCCTTATTAATCTCCTCCGCAAACTTCAATTGAAACATTGCTGGAAAAAATGGCGTTTGAAAAATCTTCTCATTAACAACTATCATGGGATAAACCTGTACCTTTTTGGTAACAGGAAATTTGGTATCAAATAGTTCTGGATGATCTCGGAGCGACTTTAAACTCGTAACAAGCTGTGTAAGTCCAAAGACATCATAAAAGTATTCTTCGCTGTTCCTAAAAAGAGATTGAGCTGTTCCATATTGTTGATCACTATAAATCCCGGTTGACTTGATCTGACCAACAAGAACTTTCTTATTCTGTCTCGCATAAAAATCCGCAAGCTCTATTTGGTTACCCTTATGTGTAACCCTAAGATCATTGAGGCAACTAATAGTAGGATGCTTCAAATGATTCAGTCCTAAGGCCAACCACTGGCAAGCGTAATTCTCAAAGAAGTAGCCAATTTTGCTCTTATACTTTCGTATGTCAATTCCTTTAGATTTAACCGCTTCAAACCAGAAATCATTAATGAATAACTCGTATGCCTTCTCTATAATATAAGAGTTGTCCAGTATGTAATAGAAACCATTCAGGTCTTTATACATAGGAGATTTCTTTAACTCTACTAGGTCAAGCTCATGGGTTTTCTTAACCAATCCTCTTCTGCTTAAATAGTCAAAAATCAGAAACGCAATTTTATGATCAGAGTTAGTATTGTCGAGTTTATGAACAAACTTCAAATCTTCTCTATCCCCTTTGTGAAAAAAGCAAATAGAAAATAGGTTTTTTATATATTCCCTCGGCTCAACTCCAATCGCTTTGAAGTAATCATTAAGTGGGCCTGATAGCTCAACATCCTTACTCAAATATTCGAATAGATCTACAAAGCGACTTAATGTTAAGATTGGATCATTAACTACAGTCAACTCATTCAAAAAACCGCTTCCGGCCGCAAGCTTTTCAAAAGGCTTATGAGTTTTGTCTTCGTCCTGCTGTTGATAATGAGACACTACATCATTTACGCACAGGTAATATTTAAGTAGCTTTTCCCAAGCAGTTGGATTCCACTTAAAGCCTTTATCATCCAAGGAATTGTTTTCAAGAATCTCCGAGATTGCAAAAAGATTGGTTGATCTATTAAAAATTATCGGTTTACTTTCACCTCGTTGTTGCTCAAGCTCGGTTTGAATTTTTTTAAAAGGAATGAAATAAGGCAGTGCCAATTTTTGATCACCACCACAGAAATATCCAATTTCTCTTACTTGGTCATCAAAATTTGTTTTGAAACTTTTTTGGATAGCTGGTTTAAGCCTATGATTCAATCCTGCCAACTCACAAAGCAATTGCCTCTGCGGTATATCCTTAATCAGATCGAGGCGATTGCCTTCGTATTTTCTACCCAAAATAAGTTCGTGTCCTACAACTAATGCTGTTCCAAAAACTTCCATAGTTAACCTCTTTTAAAGAACATGAATACCAGTATAACAAAAGAAAAAAGCCCATTGAGGGCTTTAAATATTTAAAGGGTCATGTGACCTCGTTAAAATCATAGTGGGACTCGAACCCACAAATCTTATTAGGATCACGGATTGACAATCCGTTGCGTTTACCAATTTCGCCACACGTCCAGTTATTAGAACGAGTATAGTTGCGAAAAGTTCCTTATCCATATTTTTTTCATCCTTCAGCATTTAAACTCTCTACAAATAAAAGATAAGCCAAAGGTATGTCCGGCCGCCAGCATGGTCAAGGTCAAGCCTCCGGTTTTTAAAAAAATCTCCACCGGAACCACTCCGCTTCGTGCTATGACATTCATTGTGGGGTAGTATTTTTTTTAAAAAACCTTGCCCATGCTGCCGGCCTCCCATGAGGTGTAGGCTTCTCTTTTATTTTTTTTCGGTTTTTATTTTCTCTTAAAAATATGTGTGGCGCACAGCATCAATTTAAATGCTGTAAACTATGAAAATCAAAACACACAACTTAAATGCTCAGTACCTCAACAACAATCACTTTTTCATCTTGGCAAAAGGTAACAATGCCGGTAAGCCTATGCACAACCCGTGTCCTAATTGCTTTGTCCTGGTTGCAAACAATCTGCATGAAAAAGAATACTACTACTGGCTTTGCTATGGCCTTTGGGTAGGGGGCATGTTCCGTCCATTTCTCACAGGTTCGGTCATTTCATTTCTCCGCATAGCCGAGCTTAAACAGGTTATCAAAGCCGGGCAGTCCAAAGTTCAGCTACGCAAACAGGCGCTCCTCAGTTCAATTGAAATCCTCAACAAGCTGTCGGCTCATCAAACTAATCTGCTTCAGCAAATCCAGCTCATCAAGCAAACCAAAAAAGCGCTCATGTATAAGGTCTTTAAGTAGGCCTTATACATAAAAAAGCCTCCGCAAAAACGGAGGCTTTCTCGTTGACGTTTCACTAACGCCTTTTCAGTTTCTTCGCGATCCACTTCATCCCGAGCGAAATGGAAAAGCTGACAACTGCACCGATGATTGCTAAGACGGCCGTCTTTACAATATCCTCCGAATGGATATTCGCGAAGATCGTAAGCAGCGTTCCGCCAGCCGTACCGGCCACAGTCCCGCCATGGTTCTCATGAACTGCCATCTTCTTTCTTTTTAACCTTCGCACTGTCCTCTACCGCAGTCTGGCTAACAGCTGTAACAACCGTTCCGGCCACCGCGATATACCCCGCAGCCGTGATCACAGCCACAGGCAGCGCGACCGGTGCGGCCAGCAATGCGGCACTTGCGGCAGCCAACGACAACCCGATTGTCCGCAGCACCCTGAAAAATTTGGGAGTCGGTGCTTTTACTCTATCAACTACATTCATCAAGCTTTTGATTTAATCGTTATAAAAACTTTCTCATTCCGTTCCAAAGCTTCAAGCACAAGTGCTTTCAGCTTATCATTCGCCAGCCTCGACTGGCTTCCCTTCCCTGGTCCGGTATGAGTTGTTACCGGAGCAATACATCCGAGCAGTTCAGTTAACGCATTGTTCGCGGGATGAAACAGTATCCCCGATCTTTTGGGAACATCCGTCACGATCAAATGTGTACCACGTTGCGGAGTGTACCGTTCCTTCAACTCATACCGTCCTTCAGGAATGCAGGAAATGTTGCGCTGGTTTTGGAGCCAGGGGAGCTCTATGGAGTTGCACACCCGATAGATGATCTCCCCGTTCGTTCCGTGAGGATCGTAAGTCCTGATCAGCTCCAATTCCATTAAACACCTCCGTCAATAGCCACAAGTGAAAGCGCATTGAACGCTCCGTTTTTCAATGGATACAGCTGCCCGTTTACTTGCTGACGAAACTCAATTCCAAAAGCTATAAACAAAGGTTTTGCGCTTGCCGGAGTAACAGCATTCACTAAATCAATGACAGGTTGTACTGCCGGACTTAATTCAATGTCTGCACTATGTGAAGTATTCACCACATACACGCCTGCTTCAAAATCAACCTCTACACCGGCAGAAATTAATCTACAATGCGTAGCACCTTGAGGTGCAGCGATCATGTTAGCAGAGATAAAGGCGGGAATGTTCACAGAGAGAGTTCCGGTCACGCGGTCAATAGCCGGAGCGTATGGAGCAAAAAATGTTCTGTTCAGCTTCCCATTCAAATTGAACTCAAAGCCACGCAGTAACTCCGTTTCGCCATCAAGCACATTTCGCTGCCCGCGTATGTTGGTTGCATCGGCTTGTATCACTTTTACCATTTCGCGGGTCAGTCGGCTGGCCATCCGGCTGTCAGAGGCATTCATAATTAATGCCCTGAGAGCGGTACGCAATAGCTTGCTTGCTACACCAGCGCGTCCGAACTCCGCTCCGTTTTCGCGTGTACGCTCAAACTCAGGGTCATTCTTGATACGCTCCCCATCTACACCGCCTTTTGTCCTGGCTAAGTACCCATCTTCAGAGGTCTTGTAAAAAGATACGCCTCCCATTTGGCCTCTTAGTTTTATGACACCTTCTTGTCTTGCCATTTATTGTTGTTTAAGTTATCCATCCTGTTCACGGCACAGTCAGGTTAAGCCTTCATTGCAATGAGTCCCAAACATATTTGAAGAAATCAGTAAGGCATAAAGTGCACTTCCGATAATGAATATTTCTACCTCTTTATTCCGTTATTTCCAGAAATGATTTACTTTAAAGCACATAGCTTCGCGCCAGCAAAGGCAGAAGTAGAGTATAGATAGTGTATGAGAGTTGACCGCATTATTGTTTACCCAAAAGATGTGCAGCGCATCACTGGCAAGAGTGATCGCTATGGGAGAATACTGCTAAAGAAGATCAAAGAGCACTTTCAAAAAGATGAACACCAGTTTGTAAGCATTGAAGAATTTTGTGCCTACACAGGGCTAAAAATAGAACACGTTATGCAGTGCTTAACGTTGTAAAAAGCAATTCATTTTTTGATGAATTGCTTTCATTTGGTTATCTTTAGTCCATAGAGAATGCATTAAATTTCTTTGATTTAAAACGAGGTTTTGGTTTAGTGCCAATCGTTTTTGAGATAGTGAAAAGAACTGATAGAGAGGAGGTTAGAAGCCTAAAATTACTCCCTCCTCCTCTGCTTAAAGCCCCCCGGTGGATCGGGGGGCTTTTTTTATTTTTAACTTAGTGCTTCACATTCAGCCAGTGGCTCCGGAAAGAAAAACTCCAAAAGAATTTGTTCCTGCTTCTTACTCAAGAAGCAATGCCTGGGCAATGGAGCGGGTAGAAAAACACCTTAAACGCCAGGGCTATACCATTATTCCGAAGAGTGAAGATTACGGACCTGATATAAAAGCTGAAAAAGATTCTATCGTTGAATTTTACGAAGTTGAAACCAAAACAGGCTATACGTTCAGTAGCCAGGAAGACTTTCGATTTCCAACGGTTAGTTTTCTTGCCCGTAAGGAAAAGTGGAAGGACACTGGATTTTGGTACATTATTGTTTGCCGGGAAACATCTGCCTGTATAAAATGTCACAGCGATGTAATTTTCCAGGATAAGTTCAGAGAGATAAAGAAGATTGATGCAGCAGAAAGATTTGGCATGGATATTTTTTATAGAGTTCCTAAAGAACTTTGCGAATGGTTAACACTGAAGGATGATTAAACTCAATACCATTTACCAGGAAGATTGCCTTTTAACGATGGGTAAGATGAAGGATAACTTTCTTGATTTAACCGTAACTTCCCCACCGTACGATAATATGCGCGATTACAACGGCTATAAACTTGACCTTAGGGGCATTGTTAAGGGGCTGTTTCGCGTAACAAAAAAGGGCGGAGTCGTTGTTTGGATTGTCTCCGATAAAACAACCAAAGGATCAGAAACCGGATCAAGCTTTCGCCAGGCCTTACTTTTTCTGGAGGCCGGGTTCCGCTTGCTGGATACCATGATCTATGCAAAACCACCAAAAGGAGCCAGCGGAAATAATAAAATCTACTGGCAATCTTTTGAATACATGTTTGTCTTCACCAAAGGAGCACCTAAAACAATCAATCTTTTGCTCGACAGGAAAAATAAAGAAAGCAGAAAAGGTGATAACGGTACTAAGCGATTAAAAAATGGCGAACTTAAAAAAGTGTCACGCGGGGGTTACGGTGAATATGGCAGGAGAACCAACATCTGGGAGTATCCGGTGGGCAAAGGGCATAGCACAAAAGATGAAGAGGCTTTCAAACATCCTGCTATTTTCCCTGAGTCGCTTGCAAAGGATCATATTTTAAGCTGGAGTAAAGAAGGAGATGTTGTTTACGATTGCTTTATGGGAAGCGGAACAACCGCTAAAATGGCACTCCTCACAAACCGAAAGTTCATCGGTAGTGAAGTCTCTAAAGAATATTGTTCGCTTGCAGCCAAAAGAATAAAAAATTTAAAAAAACACTAAATGAATCCAGCCACCACCGTCGGAACCCCGCTTACATCATCCGCCATAAAAGTTATGCTGCTGGGCTCCGGTGAACTCGGCAAGGAAGTAGTCATTGAGTTTCAACGGTATGGGGTTGAAGTGATCGCGGTTGACCGGTACGAGCATGCGCCTGCCATGCAGGTGGCTCATCGTTCACACACGCTTTCCATGCTTGACGGAAAAGCATTGCGCACGGTAATTGAAAAAGAAAGGCCTGATTTCATCATACCTGAAGTTGAAGCGATTGCAACCGACACCTTAGTTGAACTGGAAAGGGAAGGGTTCCATATTATCCCTTCCGCAAACGCGGCACATTTAACCATGAACCGCGAAGGCATCCGCGCACTGGCGGCTGAAAAGCTGAGGCTGCAAACATCCCCCTATAAGTTTGCAGGAACAAAGGATGAATTTAAATCCGCTGTGAAAGCCATCGGAATTCCTTGCGTGGTGAAACCGATTATGAGTTCATCCGGGAAAGGTCAAAGTCTTATTAAAACAGAAAAAGACATTGATTACGCCTGGCAATATGCTCAGGAAGGCGGGCGCAGCGGTGGCGGACGCGTGATCATTGAAGGGTTTGTTGATTTTGATTATGAGATCACCCTGTTAACGATTCGTCATAAAAATGGCATTTCATTTTGCGAACCGATCGGCCACCGGCAGGAGCATGGCGACTACCAGGAATCGTGGCAGCCGCACCCCATGCCGGAAAAGGCACTAAAGCATGCGCAGCAAATTGCAGGCAGCGTGGTAGACGCATTGGGCGGACATGGGATTTTTGGAGTTGAGTTTTTCGTAAAGGGTGAAACAGTTTATTTCAGCGAACTTTCACCCCGGCCGCACGACACCGGCATGGTCACCATGATCTCACAGGATTTATCGGAGTTTGCGCTCCATGTTCGCGCCATTTTAGGGTTACCGATTCCGAATATTGTTCAGCACGGCCCTTCAGCCTCAAGTGTTATTCTTGTAAAAGGCGACTCAGACAATATTTCATTTTCAGGTATAGAAAAAGCATTATCACTGCCCGATACACAAATTCGTTTATTCGGCAAGCCGGAAGTAAAAGGCGAACGCAGGATGGGCGTTTGCCTGGCAAGGGGAAGTTCAATTGAAGAGGCCCGAAAAAAAGCGAATGATGCTTCAGCTTCTATTAAATACGAGTTCAGGTGATCATCACCGGTCATATTATTTACGAGGATGACTTTATACTGGTCATGGATAAACCTGCCGGGTTAATGGTCGAGCCTGACCGGAATAATAATCCGAGTCTGCTACAGTATGTAAAAGAATATCTTAAGAAAACACTTGCTCCGGGAACAGAATTATATGCCCAGCATATTCACCGGATTGACAGGCCGGTAAGCGGTGTTGTTTTATTCGCCAAACAGCGATCGGTTTTAAAAAATCTAAGCGAACAATTTGCGGAAAGAAGGGTTAAAAAATTCTATTCTGCGCTCACTGCTCATGCTCCGGAGAAAATGCAGGGAAGACTGGAGCACTGGCATCGCAAGGAAAAGAAAAAAGCTGTATTGTACGATTCAGAGATTCAATATTCCGAGAAAGCTATTCTGGAATATTCGGTTCGGGCATTTTCAAACAATAAGTTCATCTGGGACATAGCGCTTCACACCGGAAAGTACCATCAGATTCGCGCACAACTTGCGGCTTTAGGATGTCCGATATTAGGTGATGAATTGTATGGATCTTTAGCAACCTATAAACCCAATGCAATCGCACTACAGGCCACCAAACTCGTATTCTCACATCCGGTATCAAATAAAGAAATGATCGCTGAGGCTCGACTATCTTTTTAAAAAATATCATTTCTCGGAAATCTTCGTCCGTGCCATAGTGCCTGCATCCGCGCAGCATTATGTATGCTGGCATTGATCTCATACCCGATCAGTAAAACAACAGTCACAAGCTGTACCCATATCATCAGTGCAATCAGCACGCCAATGGAGCCGTAAACCTTGTTATAGGTGCCGAAGTTGGTTATGTAGTAGGAAAAACCGTACGACACAGCCAGAATAAACAAGGTGGCCAGGAAAGATCCAATGGAAAAAAATCTCCAGTTATAATGAATGGCCGGGCCGAAATAATACACGGTTGATACCGCCAGGAAAAAGACGATGAAGATAACGATGAACCGAAGGATCAACAAAAGGTTAACTGTCCACTTATCGATCCCCTCCAGCCATTCGAACCGACCCAGATTCAGCAACACATAATCCAGTGTAAGCTGCCCCACTACCAGCAGCACCACGGCAAGGCATAAAACAATTGCGAGGTTGATCGTAAGCCCCGTGGCGACCAGCCGCATTTTCCATCCTTTCCTCCGGTCGCTGGTTTTGTAACACGCATTAAATGCGCTCATCAACGACATCATACCATTCGTAGCTAACCACAATGAAAACACGAATCCCAATGTTAATAAGCCTCCACGCTGATTGCTGATGATATCCCGGACGGTAACATTAATTACATCGTACATACTGGCCGGCATCATGTCGGATAAAAATAACATAATACTGTCTGTATTAACGGAGGGAATCCAGGTTGTGATGTATGGAATGAGCGTAAACAAAAAGATGATGGCCGGAAAAATCGCCAGCATAAAACTGTACGCCACGCTGTTGGCACGGTTTAAAATCTCATCTTCCTGTAAATTACGGATGAAAAGTTTAATGAGCTTGTATAACGAAACATTATCCCACCGCTTGAACCGGATTCTGCGCGTCCAGTGAATGGCAATACGCGGGGGCGAAAAGGCGAAGAAATAACGTTTATACTTGTACTTCATCTAGAAAAAAGGGTTAAGCACTTTCAACATCATCTCGGGCGTGCGGCAGGGCCGGCCTGTTTTAATGTCGATAAAAACCAAAAGCGTTTCACCCTGGTTAATCAGCTTGTTTTGCTCGTTAAATATTTCGTATTCAAATTTAATCTTTACCGCGGGCTTTTCACGAATGGTAGTAACGATGCGAAGCAATTCATCGTATCGGGCCGGACCCAGGAATCTGGAATGATTTTCCAGCACCGGCATCATAATGCCAGAAGCTTCCAGCTCTTTATACGTTACCCCAAGCTGGCGCAGACTTTCCACGCGGGCCACTTCATAGTACATGGCATAGTTTCCATAGTACACGTATGCCATCTGGTCGGTTTCACCGTAACGGACACGAAGAGAGGTTTCGGATTGATACATTACTTCGACCCTTGTTTCTTTTTCAATGCAGCTCCAATCTTTTGCTCACGCGTTAGCGCGGCCTGGTAGCGTTGTGCATTCCTATTGTGTTCAGCTAAGGTGCTTGCAAAATTATGCCGCCCGGAAAAATCTTCCCTGGCACACATGTAAATGTAATCATGCTTTTCATAATTGAGCACTCCGTCTATTGAATTGATCTCCGGCATATTAATAGGACCGGGAGTGAGACCCGTATACATATAAGTATTATAAGGAGATTTGTTTTCCTTATGCACATTCAACACGCGCTTCAATGAAAAATCTCCCGAAGCAAATACCAGGGTAGGATCGGCCTGCAAAGGTATGCCTCGTTTAAGCCGATTGATATAAAGACCGGCAATGGTACGTGCTTCATCCCCTCTTGTGTTTTCAGCTTGCACGATGGAGGCAAGAATGGAAACTTCAATGGGAGTGAGCTTCAATGCACCCGCTTTATCCTGGCGTTCGGTATTCCAGAATTTTTCATACTCCTCGTGCATGCGCCCGATCAATTGCTTTGGAGATGAATTATAATACACTTCGTACGTATTCGGGATAAACATGCAGAGAACGTTATCCTTGTTGAAGCCGTATTTGTTTGTCATGGCGAAATCCACCAGTGCAGCTTCAAACTGCCCGGGTTTCATTTCAAGATTCTTAGTGATCTTCTCACTGAGGTCAGGAATCAGCCGGACATTATTGAATGTAATTTTAACCGGCTCCTGTAGTCCTAACCGCAAATACCGGATCGCTTCGATGTTCGTCATATTTGCTTTGAGCGTGTAGCGGCCAGACTTTACACCTTTATCATAATCCATCAGCTTGGCGAGGAAACTGAACGAGATCAGGTCCTGAACATAATTGCCTTCATGCAAAATCTGCTGAACCTTCTCAAAATTGGCGCTGTCCGGGATAACAATCACCCGGTCTTCCTTGCCCACAAGAACGTTGGCGGTATAGCAGATCTGGTATCCATAGTAGGTAAATGAGATCAGCAGTACGGAGAGTACCAGAAACACAATCAATTTTCGCATTCCTTTAAACATACGGGGTCGAATAAAAAGTCAAAAATACAAATTATCCCTCACCCCGTCCTCGTTCCTCGGACACCTCTCTCCCTGGGGAGAGGGGAACGGGGTGAAGGAAATTTGATGTTGTATATTTAAGTTTCAAAATGGCCGCAGAATTTCTTAAGATACATCCGAAAAACCCGGAGATGCGCAAGATCAACCGCGTGGTAGACGTATTACGCAAGGGTGGAATTGTTGTTTACCCGACCGACACGATTTACGGAATCGGCTGCGATCTGATGAACCGCAAATCGATAGAACGGCTTTGCCGGGTGATGGACATCAAACCCAACAAGCTCGACCTGTCTTTTATCTGTAATGATCTCACCCACATTTCAGAATACGTAAAAAATCTTCAGACCCCGGTTTTCAAAGTTTTAAAAAAATCATTGCCAGGCCCCTTCACCTTTATATTAGAGTCGAGCAGCCGGGTTCCTAAAATCCTTGACATAACAAAGAAAACGGTTGGGATAAGAATTCCGGATCATAACATTCCCAGAACCATAGTTTCTGAGCTTGGCAATCCATTGATAACATCGTCCATTAAAGACGATGACAAGATCAAAGAGTACACAACCGATCCGGAAGAGATCTATGAAGACTTCAAAAACCTGGTGGATATTGTAATTGATGGCGGAGCCAGCGGAAATATCCCTTCAACCGTTGTTGATTGCACGGGTGATGAATTGATTTTTATAAGACAAGGGCTGGGAGAAATTGATTTGTAACAACCATCGAAACTCCAACTTCAAACATCTAACATCGATTCTTGAACTGCCTCATCGAACTCCACTACCTCCCTTCCATCGCCTGGTTCGCAGCCACGCGAGAGTTCGATACGATCACCCTCGAAAAGCACGAACATTTTGTCAAGCAAAGCTATCGCAGCCGGTGCCGGATCCTGACTTCTCAAGGCATTCAGGAATTAACTGTTCCCCTTACGGGCAAACATGGTAAAACCATAATCACTGACATTAAAATTGATTACACTCAAAAATGGCTTAATAACCACTGGCGTTCAATCGTCTCGGCTTATAACAATGCCCCGTTTTTCGAGTATTATTCCGATGCCCTTCATAACACTTTATTTAAAGAGCACAAATTCCTGTACGACCTGAACCTGGAATTGCTGACAATCTGTCGGGGCTGGCTGAAGCTGTCGAATGCCGTTACGGAAACAATGGCGTATGAAAAAACACCTCCGGGGGGAACGGTTGACCTCCGAAATCTCGTAAATGCTAAAAAAACAGCAGGTTATGAAAAATATTTCCAGCCCATTAAATACACGCAGGTATTTGGACACACGTTTGCAGAGAACATGAGCGTTATTGACCTGATCTTCTGCGAAGGCCCGAATGCACGCCAGGTAATTTCCCGGCCCAGGACCGAATGAACAAATTAAAAACCGCGTGCGTTTAAATTCTTAGCCGAAAATGGGGGCATAAAATCCCTTAAAAGTTTACATTTACACTATTCATTCTTATTCCCAATCTATGGAAGCCAAATTTTCCAACCGTGTTAAAGAAGTAATCTCCCTGAGCCGCGAAGAAGCGTTAAGACTGGGTCACGATTACATCGGCACCGAGCACCTGTTGCTGGGGCTGATTCGTGAAGGCGAAGGCGTGGCCGTGGGCGTACTGAAAAAATTAGGCGTGCCGCTGGATGAACTCCGTGCTGAGGTTGAAAAAGTATCCAAAGGCACCGCTACCCATGAAGTAAAAAATCTCGCAAACATACCGCTGACCAAGGCATCTGAAAAAGTTTTGAAGATCACGTACCTCGAAGCCAAAATTTTTAAGGCACAACTGATCGGCACGGAACATTTGCTGCTCTCGATCCTGCGCGATGCGGACAACCTCGCTACGCAGATCCTCAACAAGTTCGATGTGAACTACGAGACTGTAAAAGAAATGCTCGAATACCAGTCTGAAGGGCCGCAGGCTTCTTCGGATACCGATGATCCGGATGATGATTCATCCCGCATCTTTGGTGGCGCACAAGGCGCAGGCCAGGGATCTGGTGCAGGCAAGGAGAAAAAAGGCGCTGAGAAATCACGCACACCCGTGCTTGATAACTTCGGTCGTGATTTGACTCGTCTTGCAGAAGACGGCAAGCTTGATCCGATCGTTGGCCGCGAAAAAGAAATTGAGCGTGTTGCCCAGGTTCTCTCCCGCAGAAAGAAAAACAACCCAATTCTGATCGGTGAGCCCGGTGTAGGTAAAACTGCAATTGCAGAAGGCCTTGCGCTACGAATCATTCAAAAGAAAGTTTCCCGTGTGCTGTTTGGCAAGCGTGTGGTAACGCTTGATCTTGCTTCCCTGGTTGCCGGTACCAAATACCGCGGTCAGTTTGAAGAGCGTATGAAAGCTGTAATGAACGAGCTGGAGAAATCTCCGGATGTAATCCTGTTCATTGATGAGTTGCATACCATTGTTGGCGCAGGCGGAGCTTCAGGCTCATTAGATGCTTCGAATATGTTCAAGCCTGCGTTGTCACGCGGAGAAATCCAGTGTATCGGTGCTACTACGTTGGATGAATATCGTCAGTACATTGAAAAAGACGGTGCATTGGCAAGACGTTTCCAAATGGTGATGGTTGATTCCACTACCGTTGATGAAACAATCCAGATCCTCGAAAACATTAAAGAGAAGTATGAAGAGCATCACCATGTGCTTTACACAAAAGAAGCGATTGAAGCGTGCGTGAAGTTCTCTGACCGATACATCAGCGACCGCTTTTTGCCGGATAAAGCCATAGACGTAATGGACGAAGCCGGTGCGCGCGTGCACATCAACAACATCCATGTTCCGGAAGACATCGTGAAGCTGGAAGAAGCTGTTGAAGATGTGAAGAAGGAGAAAAACCGAGTGGTGAAGAGCCAGAAATACGAAGAGGCTGCACAACTGCGCGACCGCGAGAAGAAATTATTAGAACAGCTTGATATCGCAAAGGCGAAATGGGAGGATAAAACCCGCACCGAAAAATATACCGTGAACGAAGAAAACGTTGCGGATGTAATCGGGATGATGACGGGAATCCCGACAAACCGCATTGCGCAAAAAGAAAGCAACAAGTTATTGTCGATGGCTAACGAGCTTAGCAATAAGGTAATCGGCCAGGTGGATGCAATCAAGAAGTTAACGAAGGCAATCCAGCGTACACGCGTGGGATTGAAAGACCCTAAGAAACCAATCGGTTCGTTTATCTTCCTCGGTCCTACCGGTGTTGGTAAAACTGAATTGGCGAAAGTATTAGCGACCTATCTGTTCGATAAGGAAGATTCATTGATCCGCATCGACATGAGCGAGTACATGGAGAAATTCTCCGTATCGCGTTTGGTGGGAGCGCCTCCGGGATATGTTGGATACGAGGAAGGCGGACAGCTTACTGAAAAAGTAAGGCGTAAGCCATACTCCGTTGTGTTGCTGGATGAGATTGAAAAAGCTCACCCGGATATCTTCAATATCCTGTTGCAGGTATTGGATGACGGTATCTTAACTGACGGTTTAGGCCGCAGGGTGGATTTCAGGAATACGATCATCATCATGACCTCCAACATCGGGGTGCGTGATCTGAAAGATTTCGGAAGCGGAATCGGTTTTGCAACGGCTGCCAAGCGTGAGAATGTGGAAGAGAACATGAAGTCAACCATTCAGAATGCGCTGAAGCGTGTTTTCAGTCCGGAGTTTTTAAACAGGCTGGATGATGTGATTGTATTCAATTCATTGCTTCGCGAGGATATTCATAAAATCATCGACATCACGCTTAAGAAAGTGTTCGACCGCATCACGCAGCTTGGCTACAATGTTGAGCTGACCGATAAGGCGAAAGATTTCCTGGCGGAGAAAGGATACGATCAGCAGTTTGGTGCCCGTCCGTTGAACCGTGCCATCACCCGGTACCTGGAAGATGCGGTAGCAGAAGAAATTCTGAAAGGCGAAATCGAAGAAGGCGGAACGATCATCGCAGATCACGATGGTAAATCCGAAACACTGACCTTAAAAGTTAAGAAGCCAAAAGCGGCTTCGAAGAAAAGCGAATAGTTTACAGCGTAGTTTTTAAAATCAAACACCGAGGCGAGTTTAACTCGCCCTCTTTTTATTTATATGGTCCGGGCCCGGCCGGCATCCCTTTATAGAGCACCTTATCAGGGGATCGCGGAACAAGTCAGCGAAGGAGACAAACTATTTTTCTCTGTACATTGTATTCAGGCTATGCAATTACAAAACCTCCACAAAACAACCTCTTCGTTTAAAAACACCAATCCATTCCCGGCATGGTTCATTGGTCATGGCAACCCTACGAATGTGTTGATGGATAATGCATTCACTAAAACCTTGGGCACCATGGGTAAATCTTTAAGCGACAAGCCGAATGCTATCCTTGTAATTTCAGCGCATTGGTTAACCCGAAAAGGAACCTACATTGCCGTAACGGAAAAACCCGAAACGATTTATGATTTCTACGGTTTTCCGCAGGATATGTACAAAATCACCTATCCTTCACCCGGAGCTCCGGAATATGCACAGGAGGTAAAAAAGATTATTACCTCAACGGGTGTACAAGAGGACAAAGAGTGGGGATTAGATCACGGTGCGTGGACTGTGCTTAAACATGCCTTCCCGGAAGCCGACATTCCCGTGTTTCAAATGAGCATTGATTATTCACAACCTGCTCTTTACCATTTTGCTTTAGCGAAAGAATTGCAGGCCCTCCGTAGTAAAGGTGTTCTCATTATCGGCAGCGGAAATATTGTGCATAATCTAAGAGCAGCTGATTTTCATAATATTGAAGCAAATCCCTATCCCTGGGCACAGGAGTTTGATGAGATCAGCAAAAAGAAAATTTTAAATCGTGAATTCCAGGACTTGGTTAACTATGAGAAATTAGGGCAATCGGCAATGATGTCAATACCGACACCGGATCACTATTACCCGATGATTTACAGCCTGGGATTAGTGCGCGATAAGGATGAACTAAAATTCACTTACGAAGAAATTCAGAATGCAAGTGTCAGCATGCGGTGTTTTACAGCAACCTAGTATCCCCCATAAAACTTCCTTAAAAACCACTCCCCGCTCACCAGCACCAGCAGTAAAAAGAAAACCCATTTCAGGTTTAACAGATTATCAAACTTCTCTTCGCTGTGAATAACGCTTGTCGCTTCTTTTTTGGAAAGATCTGCCTTCAACTTATCGGTTTCAGAAGTTTTATAGAATTTTCCGCCTGTTGAGGCTGAAAGTTTCCGCAACAAATCAAAATCAGCCGTGAGGTTTTGTAATTCGGCCTGTTGTGCCGTAACCAAAAACTGTCCGCGAACTTTTTCTTCCTTCCCGCTGAGGGTTGTGGATGAGATATACTTATAGATACCCTCCTTCAATCCGCCCACCTGGTAGCGTGCATTGCCCGGACTGATTACATAGTTGTATTTATACTTCTTACCGGCATCGTCTGTGATTTCAAGGTCAATGCGATTGCCGAATACGGGCTCATAAATGTCGTTGTACACCTGGCTTTCAAATACTACAGCTTCCGTATCGGAGAACTGCTGCTCAACGGGGTAGCTTTTGAACCGGCTTTTGTCATCCGTTGTGCTTAAATATTGAATCAGCTTGCCGAACACTTCATCGAACGCCTCGGTGCTCTCATTCTTCGAATATTCTTCGAGCCGCCACTGCCAGAAGCCTTCGCCCAGCATCACGGCAATTTTATGGTTGTCCGGAACATCGATCCACAACAATGATTTATCCGTTGATATATTGCCTACACGCTGCGATAACAAGGTAACCGAAGAGGCCGGAACCAGCATCCGGCCAAACGGAACCCACACGGGCGGAAAGCCTGAAAAAACCGAATTGGCTTCCGGTGATAAGAGAAAATAAGGAAAGGATGGATTGACAACAGGCATCACATCATCAAACTGACGCGGGGGCTGATCAAATTTCAGCGGAAAGTTATTAACTGACAATACATTCAAATCTGTTTGCTGTCCCACAACCACAAACATGGAAGTCTTGCCTGAACTGAAACGCTGAAACAAATCCCGCGTGCGGCCGCGTTTGTCGGGCGCCTGGTGAAAGATGGCCAGGTCGATATTCGCAGGCTGTAAATTCTTTGCTTCTGTTTCTTCCACATCCGGAATGTGAAGGATGAATTCATAGTTCGGGTTTTTATCAATAATGGAGCGAAGTGCTTTAATATCAGGGTGCGGAGCGTTCGCTATTACCAGAATTTTTTTCTTGCCTTCGATCACATCAATAAACGCGGTGGATTTATTGTTCCGAACATTTTTTTCTTCCGGCTTTACTTCCACCTGAACATCGAGCCGCTGAATTCCCTGCTCGGCAGCGGCAATTTTAAATTCAACCGGCAGCAACTGATCGGTTCCTGAGTTTTTGGTTTGCCGCTCAATGACCTTTCCGGATTTGATAAGCGAAACCGTAATATTTTGATTCGGAAATCCTTTCACTAAAATTTCCGCCCGGATCGGGAATTGATTTCCCTGGTAGGCAATCTTGTTATACGCCAGGTCTTTGATTGCAATATCCTGTCGCTGTGCCGTATCGCCAACCCCCAATGTGTACACCGGAAAGCTGTAAGCCGTATACAAAGGCGATAATCCCGAATTGTATATTCCATCGGACACTAATAGCACACCGACAACGGATTGCCCTTCGTATTGATTGGATATTTTTCGCAGTGCGCCCTGCAAATCAGAAACCGGTGCGTTGAATTTTATAACGGATACATCTTCTCCCGATAAATCTTTTTGAAAGGTTTCATACCCGTTCTCATTCAGGGTTTCTTTTACGGCTGATAAAGACTTTTGCAGGTTATTCAAAGAAGCAGAATCCGTTGTTTCTTTTACAGACACCGAATTGTCCTGTAAAATCACAAACACCGGTTTTTCATACAGGTTATCAATCTGCCGGATGACCGGGCCTAATAACAAAAACGCGAGCAGAAAAACAAGTACGGTACGGCCGCCAAACAAGATCTTATTCAGCGTGCCCGGCCAGGGATGCTTGCTTTTATAAAGCAGGAACGCGTAGCCAGCCGCCACCGCCAGGCACACTAAAATAAATGCAGGATGTGATTCGAGAATGATATTCTTCACCGTAAGAACTTAATAACCATATTTTTCTTTCCACAACGCCCGAAGGTATTTTCTTAACTCATCTTCACGCGGATTATTTCCCGGCTCATAAAATTTCTGTCCGATGATTTTCTCCGGCAAAAACTCCATGTTCACAAAACCTCCTTCATAATCGTGCGCATATTGATATCCTTTTCCATAGCCCATGTTTTTCATCAGTTTCGTAGGGGCATTTCTAACCGATAACGGAACCGGCAAATCCCCGGTTTCGCGAACCGTGCTTAACGCATTTTCAATCGCCATGTAGCTCGCATTGCTTTTTGGCGAGCTGGCCAAATAAACTGCGCATTGGGCTAAAATTATTCTTGCTTCCGGATACCCGATCACATCCACTGCCTGGAACGTATTGTTCGCCATCACCAACGCGGTTGGGTTAGCGTTGCCAATATCTTCCGAAGCCAGGATCAACATTCTGCGCGCGATGAACTTTACATCTTCTCCGCCTTCTACCATCCTTGCCAGATAATAAATAGCTGCGTTCGGATCGCTGCCGCGGATCGATTTTATGAAAGCCGAGATAATATCATAATGCTGTTCTCCGCTCTTATCATAAATGGCGATCTTCTTCTGCGCTACACTTGTAACCAGCTCATCGGTGATAACAACCTTTCCTTCCGTAAGCGAGTCCACGACAAGCTCAAGCAGGTTCAGTACTTTGCGCGCATCTCCGCCCGACAATTGAAAGAGCGCCTGATGTTCTTTGATCTCAACATCACGCTTTTTTAACTCTTCATCTTTTTTGAGTGCGTGGTTTACGAGTTTCAATAAATCCTTTTCTTCTAATGCATTCAGCGTATATACCTGCGCTCTTGAAAGCAAAGCCGAGTTTACTTCAAACGAAGGGTTTTCGGTGGTTGCTCCGATCAGTGTGATGATTCCTTTTTCAACCGCGCCCAGCAAGGCATCCTGCTGCGATTTATTGAACCGGTGAATCTCATCGATGAACAGAATTGACCGCGGTGATGATTTTGCTTTATCAATGATCTCGCGGATATCTTTTACGCCTGCGCTGATGGCGCTTAAAATATAAAATGGCTTTTTCGCCTCGTTGGCAATGATGTTCGCAATGGTTGTCTTCCCGACTCCGGGCGGCCCCCAGAAAATCATGGAAGGAATGTTCCCCGACTGAATGGTTTTCCGGATCACGCCCTTCTCGCCCACAAGGTGCTCCTGCCCTACCAGATCGTCTAATCTCGTAGGCCGCAAGCGTTCAGCCAATGGTGGTTTACTGTTGAAGAGCATCAGGCTACAAGTAATGCATAACAAATAACAACGGCATACCCCATTCTTTAAATTCTTATAAAAATTCTTCCAAGGGAAATTTATTGAATTGTACGGATTGGCGTGTGCCCTTACTTTGGTTTTTCCGGATGTAACCCTTACCTTTGTCGTCCAATATCGCGGGGTGGAGCAGTTGGTAGCTCGTTGGGCTCATAACCCAAAGGCCACAGGTTCGAGTCCTGTCCCCGCTACTACAAACCCCCGACCTAACAGTCCGGGGTTTTTTATTTTCAGAAAGTATGCCAGTGCCCTTTAAATCAGGTTTTGTGAGTATCGTGGGTAAGCCCAACGTGGGGAAATCTACCCTGATGAACCGCCTGATGGGTGAGCAGCTTTCCATTATCTCCCCGAAAGCGCAAACCACGCGGCACCGGATTATGGGGATTTTAAACAGCGAAGACTACCAGATTGTATATTCGGATACACCCGGTATCCTGGAGCCCCAGTATGCCCTGCACACCGCCATGATGACGTATGTAAAAGTTTCGCTGGAGGATGCGGACGTGATCTTACTGGTAGTAGAGCTGGGCGAAAAATATGACGCGCTGCTTTTTGAAAGATTTAAGAGAATACAAACTCCGATCCTGTTAGTCATTAATAAGATCGATCAGGCAAAAGGCACACAGGTTCACGATAAAATCCAGCACTGGAAAGAGCATCTTCCCAACGTTACGCAGATCATAACGGTTTCTGCTATAAATGGTGAGAACACAAAAGAGCTTCTGGATACGGTTGTCGGGATGATGCCTGAACATCCGGCTTATTTTCCGAAGGATGAATTTACGGATCGCACGGAGCGGTTCTTTGCTTCCGAGATTGTGCGTGAAAAAATTTTTCTGAATTACGAACAGGAAGTTCCGTACAGTACGGAAGTATCGATCACATCCTTTAAGGAAGAAGAAAAAATCATCCGGATCCGCGCAGAGATTTTTGTTGAGCGTGATTCTCAAAAAGGTATCATTATCGGCAAGGCCGGAAGCGCGCTTAAAAAACTGGGGATGGATGCCCGTAAAGACATGGAAAACTTTTTCCAGAAAAAGATTTTTTTAGAAACGCATGTGAAAGTTGCTGACGACTGGCGGAAGCAGCAGAATAAATTAAAACACTTTGGATACCTGGAATGATTAGCAAATCAGCAGATATGTTAATTAGCCAATATTTTGAATTGGCTAATCTGCTAATTAGCTAATCGACAAATTAAGATTATGGCAAATATTGTAGCGATCGTAGGACGTCCTAACGTAGGGAAATCAACCCTTTTCAACCGGCTTGTTGAAAAACGGCAGGCCATTATGGATGATGAGTCGGGTGTTACCCGCGACCGGCATTACGGGTATGGCGAATGGATCGGTAAGTTTTATACGGTAATCGATACAGGCGGCTACGTTACCGGATCGGAAGATAAATTTGAAAGTGAAATCAGGAAGCAGGTGAAGATGGCGCTGGAGGAAGCATCGTGTGTGATCTTTATGGTGGATTGTGATGCCGGACTTACCGGAATGGATAAAGATTTTGCGAATGTGGTTCGCGCTTCCAAAAAGCCGGTGTTCTTAGTAGCTAATAAAGCCGATACGACTGAGAAATCGATGCACGCAACTGAGTTCTACGAACTTGGTTTGGGTGAGCCCTTCGCCATCTCTGCCGAAAATGGATCGGGCACCGGAGAACTGCTTGATGCCGTTGTCAAAACTTTCCAGGAAGAAGGCGTTGAAGACCCGGATGCAGGAATTCCAAAAATTTCAATTTTAGGAAGGCCGAACGTTGGAAAATCTTCACTACTGAACGCCTTGCTGGGAACCGACAGAAGCATTGTAACCGATGAAGCCGGTACTACCCGTGATGCCATTCACTCACGCTATAAAATGTTTGGTCAGGATTTCATCCTGATCGATACAGCGGGTATCCGTAAGAAAGCCAAAGTGCACGAGGATATTGAATTCTATTCTGTACTCCGTTCCTTGCGCACCCTCGAGGAAAGTGATGTGTGCATTGTTGTTATCGATGCCGAACGCAAGCTGGAAGCCCAGGACGTTAACATTATCAGCCTGGCGCAGCGGCAGGGTAAAGGCATGGTAATCATGGTCAATAAGTGGGATTTGGTGGAAAAGGACACAAACACCGCAGACGCCTTCAAAAAGGAGATTCTGGAAAAACTGGCTCCAATTACCTATATCCCGATGATTTTTGCCTCCGCCACCAATAAGCAGCGGATTTTCCAGGTTATGGAAAAAGCGGTAGAAGTCTATAAAAACAAGACTAAGAAGATTCCAACCTCCAAATTAAATGACACCATGCTGGAGGAGATTGCCCGGAATCCTCCGCCATCCATGAAAGGAAAGTTTATCCAGATTAAGTACATAACACAGGTGCCAGCGCGATTTCCATCGATTGCATTCTTTTGTAATCATCCCCAGTATATCCAGCCATCTTATGAACGATTCCTTGAAAACCGGATTCGGGAACATTTTGACTTTGAAGGGGTGCCGGTGAGACTGATTTTCAGAAAAAAGTAATTTTTTTGGCAGCTATACGCCCTTTAAATACCCAATTCATGTTATATTTGCATGATTTTTAAAAACCTGTAAACTATGAAAAAATTATTCGCATTAATGATGGTGGGCGCTTTCGCGGTAGCTATCGTAGCATGTGGTGCTAAGAAAGAGGAAGCGGCAACAACTGAAGAAACTGTTGAGTCAACTCCTGCTGACACTACTGCTGCTGATACTGCTGACACTACTGCTGTTCAGTAATCAACCAATCGTAAAGATTGTTCCCGGGAAGGCTTTAGCGATAAAGCCTTTTTTATTTTATTGCCTTGTTATTTTTTAAGCGTTAACCCGGTCAATGACAGAACAACAGGTTCTTTCGATTTTACAGCACCACTTACCGGAACAAGCCGTTCCCTACTGCCTCCAGCTTTGGCAGGAAAAACCCTTTACCTTAAAAATTGCTAAAAGCCGGTTGACCAAAATCGGAGATTTTACCAGCAGGCGAAACGCTGCCCGGCCTCAAATCACGCTCAACGCTGATCTCAACAAGTACACTTTTTTAGTAACCTACATTCACGAGGTTGCGCACCTGTTCGTGTTCCTTAATTTCAGCCGCAACACGGAGCCTCACGGTGAGCATTGGAAGTATGCTTTTCGGAGGTTAATGAGCCCCATGCTAACTCTGGAAGTATTTCCGGAAGAGATTCTTATCCCGCTTATGGATCACATGGAGAATCCGAAGGCCAGTTCATTTGCCGATGTTACACTCACAAAAGCCTTACGAAGCTTTGATGCGGATGCTCAAGTTGTAGTTGTTTTATCCGATCTGCCGGAAGGCAGCATCTTCAAACTGCACGACCGGTACTTTCAAAAAGGCAAGCTGAGACGAACGCGCGTGCTTTGCAAAGAAATCAATTCAAAACGTCAATACCTGGTGCCGGCCGAAGCAGAGGTTACCGATGTTCAGTTAAGCCTTCTTTGAATTAAGCGGCTTACCAATTCATAAAAAATTTCAGGACGCAGGGTACGCCATTGCGAAATCTCCAGTGTTCCGCCCATGTTTACGTACATATCAATTTTATATTTCATCATCTCATCGCGAATAAAATCCGGAAAGGAAACGGCTGCAATCCAGCCTTCCTCCACATCATCAAACCATTCTTCATAATAGCTGTCATCCGAGCCGTGAAAGTTTAAGACATTCTCCCCGATCAGGATAAACTTATTAATGCCTTCGCCTACCATCAGGTCGAGCACGTTACGCTTCAGGTGCATGATGTCGTTATTGATTGCATCGTTCCACTCGCCTAAAAATTCCATTACCGTAAATCCTTTTTCGTAATCGGTGTAAAGAATTTTCATGTAGAGCGTTTCCGAGCCCATGAAATCCCAGGCGGGATCGATGTAATAGCCGTAGATGGTATCGGAATATTGATCGAAGTTGTATTGCTTTCCGTAAAACGGTGACCGCGGATCTTTTGCCGGATTGTAATACTTGAGCCAGTTATAGTATGGTTCTATTTGGTGCACGTAAGGAAATCCGCAAATATGAGGCCTTGATTAGGGATTAAGAGATTAGGCATTAGGCATAGGCATTAGGTTGTGTTTTTTATGTAGTTATCTACGGCCTTGCGGACGGAACCATGCTCTTTTAATAATGCTTCCGCTTTTTGCTGATCAATGCCTAGCTCGTCCATGATCATGCGGGTACCGCGGTCTACAAGCTTGTTGTTGGTGAGCTGCATGTCCACCATCTTATTGCCCTTTACGCGGCCAAGTCTGATCATTACTGTAGTAGAGATCATATTGAGTACCAGCTTTTGGGCGGTTCCGGCTTTCATCCGTGTGCTTCCCGTAACAAACTCGGGGCCTACAATTACCTCGATCGGATGATCAGCCTGCTGCGCTACTGCTGAGCTTGAGTTGCAAACAATGCACGCTGTAACAATTTTATTTTTTCGCGCTTCCTGTAAGCCGCCAATTACATACGGTGTCCGGCCGGAAGCCGCAATGCCGATCAGAACATCTTTATCGGAAATATTATGCTGCTGTAAATCTTTCCAGGCCTGGCTACTATCGTCTTCTGCATGCTCAACCGCTTTGCGAATTGCCTGATCGCCACCGGCAATGATCCCGATTACTTTATCGAACGGCATGCCATACGTAGGCGGAATTTCTGACGCATCTACAATACCCAGTCTGCCGCTCGTTCCTGCGCCAATGTAAAACAGTCTTCCGCCAGCTTTCATCTTCTCAACAATAACCTCCACAAGCCTTTCAATGGCCGGAATAACTTTTTCAATCGCTTCCGGCACACGCTTATCTTCCTGGTTAATAGCAAGCAGCAACTCGGGCACGCTCATGTATTCGAGGTTATTATAGTCAGAAGATGATTCGGTTGTGCTCACGTTAGTTCAAATCCTTTTGGTGATACAGGGTTAACCCGGCAATCGGATTTTCCAGAATATTCTTTACGATAATTCCTTTGTCATTGGCCACTTGTCTCAGCAAATCACTGAAGTAAAATGCAACTGATCCGGTAAAATGCACTTTCAGCTTATCGTACCGGTTGTACTTCATCACATTTTTTTCAAAGAATTCAGCAAAGCTATCGTACACCAGCTTATAACAATACGGCTCCTTTACGTGCTGAAAAATAAAATGCGAAAAGCTGCCTAAAAAACGGCTGGGCATTTCCTGGGTATAAACTTTATCGAGTATCTCATCGCGATCAAACGGGAAACGTTTTTTGAATTGATCCCATAGCTTTTCCGGAAGATCTTTTCTTAAATAATCGGCAACAATCTTTTTGCCAAGATAGGCTCCTGAGCCCTCATCGCCCAGCACATAGCCTAATGAAGTTACATTGTCCGCGATCTTGGAACCGTCATAGTAACACGAGTTTGCGCCCGTGCCCAGGATGCAGGCAATGCCTTCTTCCTGTCCGCATAATGCACGCGCTGCCGCTAACAGGTCGTGCCAGATTTCGATATGTGCTTCCGGATAGAAAACTTCCAGCACATTGCGGATCAGTTTCCTGTTTTTATCAGACGAGCACCCGGTTCCATAATAAAATATCTTTTCAATCGGCTGTTTTACCTGCGGAACAAGTACTTCGCGAACTTCCTGGTCAAACTGTTCAATGGGTTGATAGTATGGATTAAAGCCAATGGTTTGCGCCTGCTCAATGCTGCCTTTGCCATCGAGTATTCTCCAGTCTGTTTTTGATGCTCCGCTATCGGCTATCAGTATCATTATACAAAATTACTACAAGTCATCTCAAAAATACTCATAATGCGGTCATCCCGAGGAACGAGGGA
>CAZIGG010000003.1:0-60563 GCA_964538575.1 uncultured Roseivirgaceae bacterium | reverse complement strand
CTATTCTGGGCGCCAGCAGTTTGGTCTGGAATTATTTGGAAGAGAAGGGAAATGTGATGGCTTAAACTCAAGTCTCGCGCTTGCCATCACACTAACCGGAAGACTTGCGCCAGTCAGGGGCTCAGACATTCAACTAAGATATTAAAAATGTGCTTAGGATTAAGTACGGCAGGATGCCGGTTGATAGCTGTCACTCGGCACAGCCGAGCGACTAACGCGGGGTGTTCCGCCCGGGTTATAATATTTGGCGTATGCTTCTATTTTAACCTTATCGCCCGGGTAAACTGTTATGGATCTGGTAACACCAACCTGCGAGCCGTTTGCCCCTGTAAGCTTTTGTGAGAACAGCATTGTCATGGCAAGAAACGAAAACTATAGAGCCATAGAACAATTGCCCCGACAATAAAGGCAAAAGACGATAAGCCATACTTCCATTTTTCACGCCTTGTCCATTTGTCAAACTTCTTGAAGTATCTGATGTATTTATCTTTTTGAAAAACTGAGAAATGACAAATAACATAAGCCAAACCCATACAAATTGCGAACGGTGGCCATGAGAATTTAATCGGTTGCTTGAGCAGGCTATTCAGTACAAGAAAAATTGTCCATACTATGAAGAAAATAATTATGGCCAATACCCCTCCGGATATCATTATCCCAAATCCATATCTCCTGTCTCCCCAAACTTTATTAACTACTTTCTCAAGGTTTGTATCTTGTTCTTCTAATCTTCTTCTCACTATTGATATTTTTCCTAAAATGAAAAAAGGATTCAGCTTGTTGGATAACAAGTGAATTTTATAATCAAGTTTATAAATACAATAGTGAATGATATTAAGGAATAATGCGATGGTTCTCATTTCTCTAACGACCGTGATAATAATTTACAGCAGCTTCACCTGCTTGACTTCCATAATAACCTCCCCCCACTCTGGCGCAAGTGTTGTGCGATGGCAAGCGCGCTGTTCACTTGTGCCATACAATGTTCGCAGTCTTCGGACTGCGGCTCCTCAATATCCTGACACATCAAGATACGCAAGTCTGAAGATTTGCGAAATAATAGGCACAAGTCTCGCACCACCTACCGCACTGCCGGAAGTGATGGCATAAAGAACGCTATCCCACCTTCACACCCAAATTTTCTCCGAGCAGCTTAAACTGCCTGATCCAGTCTTTCTTGGTGCTTAGTGTTTCAACGTCTTCCTCCCGGGAAATCTCAAAATAGAGATTTTGGCTTTGATATAAAATAGGTTCAAGCTTAAATTGTTCGAGCAACGGAAACACGCGATTCAATCGTTCGATCCGTTTTATATTGCCGCGCTCAGCACTGATGCGTTTCAGTTCCTTAAAAATACTCTCCCCTGCCATCCGTGAAACTTTTCCGGGATCTTCAATTTTAAGGTCCCACTTCACAAGCTCATCCATCACACGTTCCATTTCCTTAATGTTGATCTTATCAGCCTTGAAGCAGTTTTGAAGATCGGCATTGAGGATATACTCGAAAGTAGTAGTATAGGCTTTGGGTGTTGGTATATCGTTATTGGCCAATGCGTTTACCAGCGGATAATCGTGGTTATAAACCCTTCGCAACGATTCCTCAAGCTCACGCATGCTTTGCTGGGTGATCATGTCGAGTACTTTGCGTTTCTCGTCCTTGAACAATTGCCACAAGGTATAATTCACCGGACCAAAATATGTCTGCATGAGCCCGATAACATCTCCCAGCCTGCCCTCTTCAAAGGCCGTAAGTATCCGCATCTGCATGCTGGCAAATTTATCCGGCTCCATGTCCAGCGATATGTTGCCCATAATATTGTGCTTGCCCATGTGCATCACCGCAAATGTGAATCGTTTTTCAGAACGTGTTACATTCGACTTTACTTTTGTTATTCCCAACGCAAGCTTTTGTTCGCCTGCCTCTTTCCGCAAAAAGAATTCATTGACAGCGGAATAATTAAATAACGGTGCATGTTCAGGATCTTCTTCAAACAAGGAAGCAACCGCATAATGCATGCCCACGCGGGCAAGATTAGTCTTGGAGGGCAACACGTATTTTAAATAAACATTCGCCCCGTTTTCAAGGGAAGGAATATTGCTAGGAGCAGGCTCTAAGCGTTTAATAAATTCTTCCTCCAGGTCTGTACCTCCCGTTTGGCTGATCAACTGAATAGCCCGGCAGGCATACTGTAGGATTTGTGTTGTTTCAATACCGGAAATCTCATCGAAGAACCATCCGCAGCTTGTGTACATGAGCAACGCATTGCGCTGCATTTCCATGAGACGCAATACCCGGTTTTGCTCCACATCTTTCGAGCAATGGTCTTTTAAAAATTTACGAACGGTATCGTCATCACGTCTTAAAATAACATTGATATACGCATTTCGCGCTTCCCAGGGATCACGCAGTATTTGAGAAGCCTCACGTTCGTATACTTCGTTTAACTTATCGCGAAGCCAATCGAGCGATTCACGTAAAGGTTTACGCCATTTTTGATCCCAGCCTTCTCTTCCGCCACTGTTGCAGCCGCAATCATTTCTCCAACGCTCCACGCCATGCACGCAGCTCCACGAACTATTCTCATGAATCTGAATTTCGTACTCCGTCTTAACTTTAGAAATATACTCCGCATAGTTTGTAATGCTGGCATGCTTATGCTGATCAACATAATCTAAGCAAAAGGCAAGCGCCATATCGCCATGTTTATGGTGATGGCCATACGTTTCACCATCGGTAGCAATGTGAACAAGCTGACTTTCATTCGACTGGTTATCAAATGAACTTAACAATGCCTGCGCAAACTTCTGGCCGTCATTTAATAATCCGTTAAACGCAACACCCTGGGCAATATCACCATTATAAAAGAACAGGATGATTGATTTGCCGGAAGGAAGCCTGCATAGATAAGGCCTGCGTGTATCAACACCGCCATCGCGTAATTCATGCCAGTGCTCATCACCTATTCTGCGGTATGCTTTTGCCTGCCGCGGAGCAAGCACGGTAAATTTGATATTATGCTCAGCCAGCAGTTCGAGTGATTCTGTATCGACCGCGCTTTCCGCCAGCCACATGCCTTCCGGCTTGCGTTTGAACCGGGATTCAAAATCGCGGATACCCCAAACGATCTGCGTAATCTTATCATTCCGGTTCGCCAGCGGCATGATAATGTGGTTATACACTTGCGCCACGGCCGATCCGTGACCGGAGAAATGCGCTACACTCTGACGGTCCGCTTCGAGAATAGCATCATAGGTTTCCCGGTCATAATTCTCCATCCACGACAAGAGCGTTGCTCCGAAATTAAAGCTGATCCGGGAGTAATTATTAATAATGTCTTTTATGATTCCATGCTCCAGAATGCGAGATGCCGCGTTGGGCGCATAACATTCCGCAGAGATGCGTTCGTTCCAGTCGTGGTACGGATGTGCGGAATCCTGAACTTCAATCGCCTCAAGCCAGGCATTTTCACGGGGTGGCTGATAAAAATGCCCGTGTATGCAGATATACTTTTCCAAGGTAAGTGGTAAACCTTAAAAGTATTAAGTTCCTGCCTCTAATTCAAATTCATTATCCTCTTTATATAGCTTCAGCACGGTCATCCCTAACGGTGGTAAGGTTACCTGGATGGAATAGTCCTGGTGATGATATTTAATTGGAGAAGTGGACAGATCGCCCATGTTCAATGCTCCGCTTCCGCCATATTTCAGGTTATCGGTGCTGAAGACTTCACGCCACTTTCCGCGGAACGGAACTCCGATCCGGTAATGCTGCCGGGTTTCCGGTGTGAAATTGCAGATCACAATCAGCAAATCTTCTTTTTTATCAGACTTGCGCTGAAATGCCATTACACTGTTTTCACTGTCCGAATAATCGACCCATTGGAAGCCGCGCTGATCAAATGAGTAGTGATACAGGGCAGGTTCAGACTGGTAATGAACGTTTAGCTCCTGCATGAAAGTTTTTATACCTGCATGCGGAGCGTACTGAAGCAAATGCCAGTCGAGGCTTTTATCATGATTCCATTCACCGGATTGCGCAATTTCCCCGCCCATGAAAACAAGCTTGGTTCCCGGATGCGTAAACATATAGCCGAAGAGCAATCTGAGGTTCGCAAACCGCTGCCATTCATCTCCGGTCATCCGGCCTAACAGCGATCCTTTGCCATGCACCACTTCATCGTGCGAAAGCGGAAGCATGAAGTTCTCTGTAAAGGCGTACATCACGCTGAACGTGATCTCGTTCTGATGAAATTTTCTATGAACAGGTTCTTTCTTAAAATATTCAAGCGTGTCGTGCATCCAGCCCATCATCCATTTCTGGCCAAAACCCAAGCCACCCAGGTAGGTTGGTTTTGAAACACCCGGCCACGCAGTTGATTCTTCCGCGATGGTGATTGTATCGGGAAAGTTTGCATAAACCGTTTCGTTAAACTCTTTCAGGAAGTTGATGGCTTCAATGTTTTCATTGCCGCCATATTGATTTGGTATCCACTCGCCTTCCTTGCGGGAATAATCCAGGTAAAGCATGCTCGCCACTGCATCAACACGCAGACCGTCAATGTGGTATTGATCAAGCCAGAACATGGCATTGCTGATGAGAAATGAACGGACTTCATTTCGTCCATAATTAAAAATGTAGCTCTTCCAGTCGGGATGAAAGCCTTTGCGCGGATCAGCGTGTTCGTACAGGAACGTTCCGTCAAATTTATAGATGCCATGCTCATCGCCCGGATAATGCGAGGGTACCCAATCCAGGATCACACCAATGTTGTTCTGATGAAGTGTGTCAACCAAAGCCATAAATTCTTCCGGGTTTCCGAAACGGCTTGTGGGTGCAAAGTATCCCGTGACCTGGTAACCCCATGAGCCAAAGAACGGATGCTCCATTACCGGCAAAAACTCAACATGCGTAAAATTCATCTCTTTGAGATATGAAACAAGTTCATCCGCAAGCTCCAGGTAGCTTAATGACCGGTGGCCATCTTCCGGCTTCCTGCGCCACGAGCCTATGTGCATTTCATAAACCGAATACGGTCTTGGCTTATCAATCAGTTCTTTCCGTGCGGTCAGCCATTTTTTATCTTTCCATTTGTAGTCGCGCGGCCAGACTATGGAAGCTGTTTTGGGGGCAACTTCCGCATACGCGGCAAAGGGATCAGCTTTCTCCAGATAATCACCTGTGTTCGAGTGGATGGCATATTTATAAACCTCACCTTTTTGCAGACCCGGAATAAAAACTTCCCAGATACCCGATTCATCCCAGCGCGGATTCATCCTGTTCTTCGAATCGTTCCAATCGTTAAAATTTCCGATTACTGAAACGGCTTTCGCATTGGGTGCCCAGACTGCAAAGTAGACTCCCTTCTTGCTTCCGAAGGATGTTACGTGTGCACCAAGCTTTTCATAGAGCTTAAAGTGTTTGCCCGTTTTGAAGAGGTGAACATCAAAATCGGTGAGTAAACTTTGATCTCCTGAATCAGGATTACTTTTAGCTGAAGCTCTTTTTGCCATATAATTATCTTTAAAAGGGATCAGGGATCAGGAATTGAGGACTACCTAATACCTGATGCCTAATCCCTATTTACTCTTCTTTTTCTTATCGGATTGCTCCTTCTCCAGCAGGTAGCGATTCATGTGATATAAAATCCCGCGCAATGGGATAGCAGCCCAGTCCGGACGCCCGTTCAGCTCATACCCCAGTTCATAAATTGATTTCTCGATCAGGAAGATACGAATAAGCAGGTCATTTTCCGGTGATAACTCACGACCCATTCCCATTCGCTCCATATAGGCTCCCAGGTAAAAGCGGCTGACATAATGCTGCCACTGTTCAGCCCACGCTTCCAGGAAATCCATATCACGCTCGCGATAGTTCTCGTTCAGCAGAATTTTACCAAACGCTGCATAATGGAATGACCGCATCATACCCGCTACATCCTTCAGCGGACTCTTTTTCAGCCTTCTTTCATTGAATGAAAAGCCAGGCTCACCTTCAAAATCAATGATCACAAAATCCTTGCCCGTGAACAGAACCTGACCGAGGTGATAATCACCATGAATTCTCGTCTTACTTGCATTAATCTTGAGCTGATAGATTTCACTCAGGCATTCAAGAACCTGCGGTTCCATATCAAGTACCTTCTTTGCAAGCTCTTTACTTGCTGCATCAAGCTTCGGAAGAGAAGTTTTTAACAAATTAAACCGGTCGCGAACAAGCTTGCGGAAGGATGAATACAGCGAACGCTGATAGTTAGGCGTAAAGCTTTCCGGAACGAAGGCCGGATTGGAACTATCCGATGCTAACGCCAGATGCATTTCTGCCGTACGCTGTCCTAAGCGGACAACACGTTCATAAAATCCGCGGCCAATAAACTCCTGGATGATCTCAGGCGCTTCTTCAAAATCAATGGAAGGCGTATTCACTAATTTTGGTAACTTTTCTTTCTTCGCCTTCAGGATGACACGTTCAAAAAATCTTCCCACCGAATCAGTGGACATCACCCATGAATCACCCTGGTTCTCAACTTTTTCCTGAAGCAATCCAAAAATGATCGTTTGATCCTTTTCATCCGTGTACTCCATACTTCCTGCATAGCGCGGTGAATTTGTAAAGTTTGTTTGTTCCGATAAAAATCTTACCAGCTCCAGGTCGGGATTGATTTCCTTTTCAATTTTCCGGTAAAACTTAAAGAAGTACTGGTCGTTATAAATAATCGAAGTATTGCTTTGCTCCGCTTTAAGGATTTTTGACTCAACCCTGTTTTGCGGAATCCTGATTTTATTGAACACGCTGGAGTTGAAATGCAGCTCCCCTCCTTCATCATCCTTCAGCGTCACTTTTTTATCCATGCTTATCAACAGGAAGTCGCGGAAGATAGCATCATAGCAACTGTCGAAGATAAAGCCGCTCTTGCCCTGGATCTCAGCCCTGCAAATAACACTTTGTGCGGTGTACTCTGCCCGGTCCAAAATGTAATCCGATAAGATGAACGTCATCGGTAAAAAATACAGTTCAGGCAAACGCTGAACATAATGCACTTCAATTAACGTGAGATAATGCGTACCACCTTCAATCTTCAGCGGAATAACTTTATGCAGGGAAATCTTGTTGATCACTTTTGCTTTACCGCCAAACCACCGGCATTTTTTCATAAACACCGGAAAGATTTTCCGTTCGAAGGTTCGCTGTTCATTGTAGTTGTTAAACAGCTTCTCCCAGGAGATGTCGGTCTTTAACAACGGAAGTTCTGTGCTGCCTTCTTTTTTATCTTTTTGCTCAACCTTGTCAATCTGGAACCAGAAATACCCGTAAGGCCCAACGGTAATCGAATACTGGCCTTCCCCGATGTTGATAAACCTGTTCTGGCTGAATACTTCGGTTACTTCACAATTCTTAAACTCTGAAAGATTAAGCGTTGTGGCCTGAGAGAATTGTGAAAGGTTTGCAACAACAATAATCCGCTGCTTGTCATCCGATCTGAGGAAGCAAAGCACCTTATTGTTATCGGTGTCAATGAATTTCATTTTACCCCGGCCAAATACCTGTAAGCGCTTGCGCATGGCGATGACGTTCCGCATCCAGTACATCAGCGATGAAGGGTTTTCATCCTGCGTGGCAACGTTCACCGATTCGAATCGATAAATCGGGTCAGTAATAACCGGCAGATATAATTTTTGAGGATTGGCATTCGAGAACCCGGCATTCAGGTTCATGCTCCATTGCATCGGAGTACGAACTCCATGCCGGTCACCCAGGTAAATGTTATCTCCCATTCCAATTTCATCGCCATAGTACACAACCGGGGTTCCTGGTAAAGAGAAAAGCAGCGTATATAGTAACTCAATCTTTCTCCGGTCATTATTCAGCATCGGTGCAAGCCGCTTGCGGATACCGGTATTGAATTTTGTTTTGGCGTCATCGGCATAAGCCTTGAAGAGATAATCCTTCTCCTCTTCTGTCACCATTTCAAGTCCCAATTCATCATGATTCCTCAGGAACAACGCCCACTGGCTGTTCTCCGGGGTTTCCGGGGTTTGCTCGATAATATCAATAATCGGATAGCTGTCTTCCGTACGAAGCCCGAGGAATAACCGTGGCATCAGCGGATAATTGAAGTTCATGTGGCATTCCTTACCATCGCCAAAGTACGCGGCTGCATCTTCGGGCCATAAGTTTGCTTCTGCCAGCAGCACTACATTTTTATAATGCCGGTCAACGTGACTGCGGATCTTTCTTAAAAAGGCATGCGTTTGCGGAAGATTCTCACAATTAGTTCCTTCCTCCTCAAACAGGAACGGAACAGAAGATAACCGGAAGCCGTCTACACCGAGCTTGCACCAGAAGTCGATGATCTTGATCACTTCCATCTGCACTTCGGGGTTCTCGTAGTTTAATTCAGGCTCATACCGGTAGAAGCGGTGCCAGTAATATGATTTGGCTTCGGTGTCCCAACTCCAGTTGCTTGACTCCTCTCCCTGTATGATAACACGCGCATCTTTGTACTTATCCGGTGTGTCGTTCCAGACATAAAACTCACGGAAGCGTGACCCTGGCTTTGCTTTGCGCGCGCGCTGAAACCAGGCATGCTGATCGGATGTATGATTAAGCAACAGTTCGGTGATTACCCTGATGCCCCGGCTGTGCGCGTCTTTTATAAATGCTTTAAAATCAGAAAGCGTTCCGAAATCAGGGTGAACATCGCAGTGATCAACGACATCGTAGCCATCATCCTTTAACGGGGATGGATAAAAAGGCAAAAGCCAGATGGTGTTTACCCCCAAATCCTCTAAGTAATCGAGCTTTTGAATTAAGCCCTGGAAATCTCCGGTACCATCGCCATTACTATCGTAAAATGCACGCACCGAAAGTTCGTAGATGATGGCATCTTTAAACCATAGCGGATCGGTATGTTTCGTTTGCTTGCTCATAATTACATGTTTGATTCGTGAATGGTTACGGTAAATAAATGAAAGGGCAGCTTGTATGGATTCAGCTCAATAAAATTCCATTCCTGTGTCCAGGTATAATGCTCATCGGTCATTATGTCGTTGAGCTTAACATTAATTTTATCCTCCAGCTTCAGGAGCGCTTTCGGCAATTGTAAATAACCAGAATGTTTGTTATGCGGATCGAGGTTTACAACCGTCAGGATCATATCCGAAAGATCATCGGTAACTTTTATGTAAGCGATCAGGTTGGGGTTGCTGATCTCGCAGAAATGAATATTCCAGGTGGATTGAAGTGCAGGATGCGCATTACGGGCTTTATTGATTATGGTAATGATGTCCGTCATCCGGTTGGTACGTTTCCAATCATGTTTTTTGATCTCGTATTTCTCCGAATCGTAATATTCTTCTCTCCCCTGCACGGGAACATTATCATAAAACTCGTACGGAGGGCCGTAGATTCCGTAATTCGAAGACAATGTGGCTGCCAACGCAAGCCGCAGAATAAAAATATTTTCGTCCTGGTACTGCAAATGATAGGGAAGGATGTCAGGGGTATTGGGCCAGAAGTTAGGGCGGAAATAATTCCGTGACGGGCTATTCACCAGCTCATTCATATACACGGTCAGTTCCTCTTTCGTTACGCGCCACGTAAAGTAGGTGTACGATTGCGTAAATCCTGACTTACCCAATGAAGCCATGATCTTGGGACGGGTAAAGGCTTCCGACAAGAAGATAATATCCGGATGCAGCTTGTGCGTTTCCGTAATCGCCCATTCCCAAAAAGAAATTGGTTTGGTATGCGGATTATCAACACGGAAGATTTTAACGCCCTGACCAACCCAGTACAGGATAACCGAAAGCAATTCATTCCAGAGTTCCTGCCAATGCTCCGTCTCAAAGTTAAACGGATAAATATCCTGGTATTTCTTTGGCGGATTTTCCGCGTACTGAATTGATCCGTCAGGGCGCTGCTTGAACCACTCCGGATGTTCTTTCACGTAGGGATGGTCGGGCGCACACTGATAGGCAAGATCAAGCGCAATATCAATGTTGAGCTTCTTTGCTTCCGCGATTAGTTTTTTATAATCATCCAGTGTTCCTAATTCAGGATGAATCGCTTTATGACCGCCTTCATCACTGCCGATTGCCCACGGTGAACCGGGCTCGCCCTTCTCTGCACGAACATTATTGTTTTTTCCTTTTCGGTTAAGCTTACCGATCGGATGAATGGGAGGCATATAGAGCACATCAAAACCCATCGATGAAATGCGCGGAAGCAAGCGGATTACATCTTTAAATGTTCCATGCTTCCCTCCTTCGAGCGATGCCGAGCGCGGAAACAATTCGAACCAACTGCTGAACGCTGCTTTAGGAAACTCCACGATTACTTCAAGCTCTTTAGTAAACCGCGTTTCAAATTCGCGCAATGGATGGCGATGGACAAGTTTTTCAAATGCGGGGGTCAATACCCACTTCACACGCTCTGCATATTCGTACTTATTGCTCAGCTTAACTCCTGCTTTGGTGATATCATGTCCTTCCTCTTCCGAAATTTTCTTCAACAACAGCTCACCCTCCATCAGTTCCACGGAAACATCGATACCCGCATTTACTTTCTTTTTAAAGCCGTCATACCAGGTATCTAAGTGATCAACCCAGGCCTGAACAGTAAATACGTATGTGACTTTCTCTGTGACATAGAATGAGGCTTTCCAGCTATCATTGCCCACGTGTTCCATTTCAACAATGTGCCAGTCGCTTGCGCCTTTCTTTTTATAAAGCACTTCAGCCCGGATGTGATCATGGCCGTCCCCAAAAATATCTGCGGAAACATCTACGCGTTCGCCCACGGTTCGCTTAGCCGGATATCGCCCGGCATCAACCTGCGGCTGAACATTTTCAATCATTACGCGCGATTGTCCTTTATGATCGATCTTCATGAAATAAATACTACTGTTTAAGAATTATTGTTGCATAGGCCGGAAGCACAAGTTCACGCTCTTTTAAGGAGATATAATCATCCGAAGCAAATGCTACATCTTTGAATTGCTCCAATCCGTTAGCCAATTCCAGCTTAACCTCTTTACCGGAAATGTTATGAAAGATGATAACAGTCTCAGAATCAAATGAACGCTGCAACGCAATGATAGTCGCTGGCAAATCTTTAATAGCTTCAATCGAACCAAAAGTCAAAGGTCTGCTGGAATTCCGGTACTCAATTAATTTTCGATAATGATTCAAAAGCGTACTATTCCCGGTGCTTTGAGTTTCAACATCAGCTACGGAATCCTTTACATTGAATCTTGGCGTCATCCATCGGGTTGTGTATTTATCATCACCCCAGGGAAAAGGTTCGCGTATGAACTCATCAGGTTTGATACCCCGCATGCCTAACTCTTCACCGTAATACACATACGGAGTTCCGGGTAACGTAAGCAAAATAGCAGCAGCTACCTTGGCTTTTCTAAAGTGATCATTTAGCTGACTCATGACCCGGTTTTGATCGTGATTCGTTAGAATCGGAGCATCCAGAAATTCCGGATTGGATGATTTGAAGAAATCAATCTGCTCGGCATACCGGTCAATTAATTGCAGCGTATCTTTTCCGGAATTAAGAATAGAAATCACATTACTGCCTAAATCAAAATTGAATAATGCCGGTAATCCTTTAGCAAAAGGCGAAACTTCATTCCGGTCTGTAGAATAAACTTCGCCTACCATATAAATGTCGGGCTTGATTTTAATCAGCTGCTCGCGGTACCATATCCAGAACTGGTGATTGTCGTATGCCCTGTCGTCCGGATAAATGTGCCGGGCTGCATCAAAGCGAAAGCCATCAACTTTCATTTCTTCAATCCAGAAGCGGGCGACTTCCACCATCTCATCCCGGACTTTTTGATTGTCAAAATTCAAATCCGGCATGTGACTGGAGAAAAAACCATAATAATGCTCAGCCGCTGAATCACCGTTTACTTCATGCCATTGACGGATGTTGTCGGAGTCGAGGGTAATCTTTTTCTTGGAGATCTGATCTTGTATTGAGTCTTTGTCGGCCCACACGTAATAATCCCGGTAAGGCGAGCCTTTGCCTGTGATTGCGCTCTGAAACCACGGATGATTGGTTGCAGTATGGTTTAACACCAGGTCGATAATCACATGAATGCCGCGCGTGTGCGCTTCTTCCGTCAGCTTTTTAAAGTCTTCAAGTGTACCGTAATCAGGATGGATGTTTTTATAATCTGAAACATCATACTTATGATAAGAAGGCGAAGGCATAATAGGCATCAGCCAGATACCATTTACGCCAAGTTCCTGAACATAGTCAAGCTTTTCCGTCAGACCTTTCAGATCGCCCTTGCCATCGTCATTGCCGTCTGCAAAGGCCAGCACAAAAATTTCATACTTAACACCATGCGGCCAGGTATTTTTCATAGCAGGTTCTGAAGTTTTGCATGATAAAACCAATCCAAGTCCGAAGAGTATAATCGCTTTGCGGACCATTAGTTCTGGATTTTAAAAATGAAGGCACTGTAGGCAGGGAGGTCTGTTGCAAACGTCAGGTTTGAAAGCTGGATTTCCTTTTCATTCCAGATAATATCCTTTGCGGAATAGGTTTTATCGGATTTAAGCATTAGAAGAGCAGCATCCTCTGGCGTTAGTGTTAACTTGAACGGTACTACCTTCTTATCAAAATTTGAAACAATCAAAAGACGTTCATCCCCGGAAATTCTTATGAAAACATGCTGATCATCCGACTGTGAAATGGTTTTATATGAACCGTTTACGATCGCAGGATTTTTCTGAGCAATGTTTAGCAAGGAAGAATAAAATTGCCGGAGACTTTTCTGCTCTTCGCTGAGCAATCCGCCATCAAATGCACCGCCATTCATCCACTTCTGATGCTCCGGAACACCCCAGTAATCAAAGATAGTAGTCCGGCCATCCTGACCGCCAAATCCCTCAACTCCAGTTCCCGGCTCCCCTACTTCCTGTCCGAAATAGATCATCACCGGTCCCTGATCAATGGTTGCGCTCACAACCATTGTGGGAACAATCTTCCAGGCATTACCTGCAAAATCCGGTGAAGCGATCCGTTGCTCATCGTGGTTTTCAAGGAAGTGAAGCATGTTGGCGTTAATCCCTTCCAAGCTTCTTTGAATCACATCAATATCATTCGCGCTGCGCTGATTATTGATCAGTCCGCGAAGCGTATCATACAATTGAACTTTATCATAGAGATAATCAAACTTTCCGGTTTGAAGGTAGTTTTTGTATTGCGTAGGATTATAGATTTCGGCAACAAACACAATTTCAGGATTAACAGCCTTTACTTGTGGAATCGCCCAGTTCCAGAATTCAACCGGAACCATTTCGGCCATGTCGCACCGGAAGCCGTCAATATTCTTGTTCGCCCAGAATACCAGTATGTCTTTCATCTTGATCCATGTGTCGGGCACTGGTTCAAAATAAGGTTTATTATTATTCTGAATGTCCACACCGTAATTCAGCTTTACGGTTTCGAACCACTCGTTCACCCCGGGGCTTGATGTAAATTGATTATTGCCGGTTACTTTAGCGGGAGTTTCGGCAAACTTGCCATCCGCTGGAGGATACAAGCTATCGGCAGGAATTGATTTGAAATCTTTCGGAACAACAAATGATTCACCCGGCAGGTAATAGAAATTATTGTCAGGTGAAAACTTTACGGTTTTGTCATCGCTCTCTCCCAGATCCTTAACGCCTGCAGGCTTTGAATCCGATTTATAAGCTCGTGCAACGTGGTTAGGAACAAAATCAATCAGAACTTTTAAGCCGTTAACATGTGTACGTTCTACAAGCTGCTCAAACTCTTTCATCCTGTCCGGCACGTTCACGGCCAGATCCGGATTTACATCATAATAATCTTTTATTGCATAAGGGGATCCCGCCCTTCCTTTTACCACATCGGCATCGTCAGGGGCAATGCCGTATTTACTGTAGTCCGTTAACACGGCATGCTCAATCACTCCGGTATACCATACGTGAGTAATTCCCATGTCTTTCAGAGATCGCAGGGCAACTCCGTTAATGTCATTAAACTTGCCAACCCCGTTTTCGGCCAGCGTACCATAGAGTTTGTTTACTGCAGTTTTATTCCCGAAAAGCCGGGTCATCATTTGGTATATAATCATCTTCTTCGGCTCGTTTTCCATAGCGGGTACAGGCGGGATTTTTTCACGTTGCTGCGCACATCCAAGCAGGAGAACGCACATCAATACAGAGACAATTTTGACCATCGTTAAAGATAGAGCAACGGCTCAAAAGGGTCGGTAAAAAGAAAGGATAAATTTTCCGCAAACGGTTGCGCTACGCAACTTTCACGCGAAACGACCTGAAAAAGTAGAGTGCTAAAACGACTAAGCAGATCAAAAGACCAAGAAACTCCCGGGATTCTTCAATGTAGGGATACTCCATTTTCATTACGTCATCAAAGAGTGCGCTTTTATTATCCTGTTGCAGCCATTCGGAAACTCCCGGAAAGAGAATGATCATGTAGGCAGCAAACAATACAGTAAGCCCCGTCATCAGCTTGCGATTATAGTAATCGAAGATCGCCATCACGCTCACTACTGCCATAACTCCGTAGATCAATATCCATAGTATTGGATCAGGATCATTAACCTGTAACGCAGCAAACGCCATGAACATGAGTGCGAAGAAGATGCTGAGGTATTTCATTACGCCAATATCTTAAATCATGTTGAGCAAGCCAAACTTAACCAGTCTTTTGGGGATCTGCCCAATCAGGAGCATAAGCTGAATAGCCTGTTTTGTTTTTCGTACACTACCAAATACTTCCTCATTTCTATCTATTTGCGCCTGTTTAAAAATACTGTATATTGTTTATGGCTCCCTTTGCCTGACCAGGTACCAAACCCGCTCAATAAGTTTTTTCTCTTTTCGTAATTCAGAGAAGGCTAACCGGGGTTTTATTTAGAATAGAAAACAGAAGTCTTATATTTGTACTGAAAATACAGGAAAAATGGAAACCCTTTTACTACAAAGCAAGTCGAAAAAAGACATAAAAATTTTAGCAGACTTAGCGAAAAAAATAGGCTTAAAAACCAAATTCATAACCAATGAGCATTTAGAGGATATTGGTTTGGCAAATGCCATGAAAAAAGGAAGGACCGGTGAATATATTAATACCGAAGCCTACCTTAAAAAATTAAAAGGCAAATGAAGGTTAAAATTGACAAAAGCTTTGAAAGAGATACCAATAAACTAAATAACCCAAAGCTTTTGCAAAAAATCACCTGGTGCATCAACCAGGTGATTGCAGCCGATTCAATTACCAATATTTCAAATATTAAGAAGCTAAGCGGATTTAAGTACCACTACAGAATAAGGATTAGCGACTACCGGGCCGGTGTAGTTATAAAAGTTGACGAAGTTATATTCGAACGTTTTCTACACAGAAAGGATATTTATAAATACTATCCTTAAACTTTTTCCCAAAGTTTAAAATTTTTACAATCGCCTCTGCCTACGGTAGACAGATGTTGGCGGGCGGCCTCACAACTTGGCGAAGATTTCATAATAACCCAACACGAATGCGGTATTAACCGACTTTTTATTCCCATTGCGTTTACCAGCGAACAACATCAACACACAGAACGTCTAAAAATCTATCCGGTAAACCAACACCGGAATTAGTCCTAATTGATATTGCGTTATCACTCTCTGCTTTACATGATCGTAATAATGATACGCTTCGTTTTGGGTGTTCAGCAGATTTTGTATATCGATGGCAATGGTTCGCGTGTAGCTATTTTTATTCTTCCTCCAGTTTAACCTTAGATCAAGACGAAAATAATCAGTCAGTTTATTTTCAAATGCTCTTGACTCATCCGGCACCTCGCCTACAATTGGTGATTCTCGCAGACCTCCGAGATAAAGCAGGCGTGAACTAACACCAAACGTGCGTTGGGATTGCTTCTTTATTTTACTCCACTCCCTTCCGTATGTAATGTTCATAGAATAATTTCCATCGAAACGTGTGCTGCGTTCAATGCCATCCGAGCCTTTGTATTGCGACTTATAATAAGATGCTCCAGCAATAAAGTAACTCTTGTCAAAAAATGATTTCTCTGTCAGAATTTCAAGCCCGTAGTTACTTCCGGTTCCTGTTGAGACCAATCCACTGCCCGGATATACTTCAATGGAATTGAGCAGGGAGAATGATGAAGAAGTTCCGCCCACCGGAACATCAAACAACATTTGATAGTAGGCTGTTGATGAAAACCGAAAGCCTTTGTCCGATACAACTGTGTAGCCAAGATCAATATGATGCGATTTCGTCAGTTCCAGGTTTTCGTTATCATTGACATACGTGGCTGCCGCCTGCATCTGGCTTACCAGGTTATAGGATAATTTTAAACTGCTGTTTAATGTTGGCAAGAATTCAACTCCTATTCTGGGCTCGATAGAACTGGTTTGATTATACGTAAAATAAACGTAGCGAACGGCAGTCTGGGCATTCCATTTATCCGATATGAGTACCTTCCATTGCGCATAAGGCTGTAACAGAAAGCCGTTAACGGAACCATTCTCCATTGTTTCGGGAGTTGATCCTGTTCGATTCACCAGCAGGATATCATCGCTCATGTAGTTAACCTGAACGCCTGTTTCGATCAGGTAATCATTAACCTTTGCACTCATCCTTCCAAACGCTGAAACAAGCAGCTTATCCTGATCAAACCGATCTTCGTAAATAATATCCGGTCTGCCGGCAGGTATTTGTGGTGATGCAACCTGTTCCCTGCCTTGCTGACTGCCCGAGAGTGATACTCCTGCGGAAAGATTGGTATTGCGTACAGCCTGAGTAAACACCAGGCCGGTACCAAAATTCTTTGAACGATATTCTATATCATACTGATCTTTTTCAACTTCCCAACCGGCAGAGTCTTTATGCTCAAATGAATTTTTACTTGCGCCCGCAAATCCAAACCAGGAAAGGTTCCGGCCTTTTGAAAATGTTGTGTTTAAGGAAAACGTTAAATCTTGAAAGCTTATATCTTCATCTCCAAACTGAGCACCAAGCTGCGACAGCAATCCAACTGTAGAGTACCGATAATTTGCTAAAAATGAAGTATTCTTCTTCTTGCCTACCGGACCTTCAGCCGCTAAATCCAAGCCAATAAGACTGGCCTGGGCCGTGTAGTGATAACCGGTTGTATCCCCGCCCCGCAATTTCATATCAATTACTCCTGATAACGCATTACCATAACGTGCGGGAAGGGAGCCGGTATAAAAATCCGTGCGTTCCATTAATTGTGCGCTGATAATATTCACACCGCCTCCGTAAGAAGCCGGCTTGTCAGAAAAAGTACCGGCATTCGCCAGGTGATTGGGATTCACAACATCCAGTCCGTTGATTTTCCAAAGCAGGCAGGCCGGTGAATTCCCCCGGATAACGATTGCATTATTCTGATCGTTTGCAGTCATCACACCCGGGTAAGATGTAACCACCCGAACAGGGTCAAAGAAGTTTGCCGGAATTCTCAGCGCTTTCTCATTGGAGATTGAATGCTCTCCGGGTTCGTAAGATTGCGCGCGGCTCGAAACAATTTCAACTTCGTCCAGAACATTTTGAAATTCGCGCAACGCAACCACGACCTCTGCTCTTCGGGCTGAAATAACCAACAGCTCCTGCTGAACGGTTTCATACCCGGTAAAAGAAACCTTTAACGTGTACCGGCCGGGAGAAATGTTCTTAAAAACAAAAACACCGGACGCATCCGATGTTGTGCCAACCGTTATTGTATCCTGAACGAGGATAACGCTTGCCCCTGCCAACCTTGCATGTGTGGTCTGATCTTCTGCCCTGCCAACAACTTCCTGATTCTGTTGAGCCAAAACCAGTTGACAACAAAACAGGCAGGTAAGGAAAACAAAAATCCGCACGACTTTACAGAATGCCTTTTAGGTAGGAATAGCCGTTGGTGATGCTTTTCGCCTGTGGTCCTGTAAAGTATTCCTGTTCAAGGAAGAAATGCTTCATCCCGGCTTGACCTGCAGCAGCAAAGAGCGGCTTAAAATCAATTGAACCACTGCCAACGTCAGAATTTTTAGTCCGATCATCCTTGTCCATGTCTTTTACATGCCAAAGCTCAAACCTGCCCGGATAGTTTTTGAAATAAGTCAATGGGTCGTGTCCGGCAAATACAATCCAATAGATATCCATCTCCATGGCAACCAGCGAAGGATCAAGCTCTTCCAGCATAACATCATAGATCACCTGTTCCTCAACCTTTTCAAATTCAAAAGCATGATTATGGTAGGCCATGCGCAAACCGTATTGCTTTGAGATCTCCCCTGCTTTGTTCAGGATTTCACACGTGCGCTTTAAGGCATCCATTGAATTGCGTTCGGTTTCATCCAGCCACGCGATGGTTGTGTACTCCTGCCCGGCTGCTTTTGCGTCATTAACAGAACGCTCCCATCCGTTTACCGGTGTTCCTGTTTTTTCAGGAGTTGATTGCCCGGTTCCATAATGCCCGCTGACAACTTTCATCCCCAGCCGTTTTACTTCGGCAGCAAAATCTGAGTAAGCAACTCCGAAGATTTTACCATTGTTATAGCCATACGCTTCAACTTCAGTAAAGCCTGTGTCAGCCACCAGCTTGAGCGTGCCCATCACATCTTTTTCAAAGATCTCTTTTAATGTGTAGAGCTGAATTCCGACAGGTTTATTCACGGCTGATACGGGTTTACTGCATGAAGATAGTGAAGCAAACGCCAGGCCACCGGCTGCAAGCGCTGAACGTTCAAGAAAGGTTCGTCTGTTCATATAGGTTGTTATTTTATTTCGCGGATTCTGATATTCCTGAACCAAACATTGTCGCCATGATCCTGTAAGCCGATACGGCCCTTCGTGGTTTTTCCAAAATCAGGCATGTCTTTGAATTTACTTTCACTGATCATTTTCTTCCAATCATCGCTGCCAACTTCAAATTCAACAATCTTAAAGCCGTTCAGCCAGAACTCCATCCTGCCTTTATTGGAAATGATGCGAACATAATTCCATTGCATGGCGGGGTTAACCGCCACAAAAGCTCTTGATTTCAGGTCATACAGATCACCGGCACGGTGCTTGACGTAAGCGCCATCGGGATGGCAGATGTCATCCAGCACCTGCATTTCAGGGCCGGTCTCCCACATGTAAGTATGCTTGTCATCTTCCACTGTATTAAAGATGATACCGCTGTTTCCGCAATTGGCGATCTTCCATTCCATGTTAAGCTCATAGTTTTCATACTCCTTATCGCTCACGATATCTCCGCCATCACCTGTTTGCCAGTCCTTTTTGTTCGATGCATCGAGATGGATTGAGCCGTCTTTCACTTTCCACGCTTTACCAATTTTACCGGGTTCCTTGAACGTATGCCAGCCGGTAACAGTCTTGCCGTCAAACAACGATACCCAGCCCGCATCTTTCTCAGCATCCGTAAGCGTATTCAATGCAACTTCTTTTGCTGGAGCTTTAAACCCCGGATCGTTAGCCGGAATATTATTCAGGGTATACCATGCTTCCGTTGACCATATCTGCGCATTTTTATCGGTCATGAATACTCCGCTCAAATGAACATACACAACATGGTTCGGCTTCAGGCCATTCAGTTCCAGGAATATCTTTTTACGATCCGCAGAAATGTTTACGGATTTGACGTTAAGATTTTCCAATCCAAGTTTTGGTCCGCCATATTCTTTGGTTGGCTTATAGTACCATTGCTGGATATCATAATCTGCTGCGGAATTTCCAAAACGTTCACCCAGCGGCTCGGTCAATTCAATTTCAACACCGTTTGACTTCGCACGGACAGCAAGCATTTCAAATACTGACTTGTTGTTGTAGGTGAGTTTCTGTAACCCATACCACTTCTGACCAGCCGTACTCCAGTTTCCCGGGTTACCAATCATACCAATGTAAAGAGACTCATCAGGTCCCCAAACAACACGGTTCACACCGCCTTCAAGACCTTGCGTAAAGCGGAACACTGCGCCCTGATACTCGCCATTAACTTTTTCAACAAACACACGCTTCAATCCGCCATGCGTTACTTCTCCGTGAATCTGCTGGCCTTTGTACGGCCCGACATTCAGGTAGGCAGGCTGGCTTGGAGAGTTACCGATTTCATCCTGCGGAAGCCACACAACCGGAAGTGTTTCCTTCAGGTTAGCGGTTCCTTCAAAGTCAACCGAACGGGAGCCGTACCACGCACCTTCCTTTACATGAACGATCTTGCTGCTCGGCAGCCAGTCGCCCTGGTTATCGGCCACGAAAATTTCTCCATCCACACCAATGCCGATACCATTTGGTGTACGAAGTCCGCTGGCGATAAATTCAATGCTCCCGGTGTTCTTTGAAATTTTTATAACCTTACCCCGGTCCTTAATTTGATTTATCCCGCTTGCACCGCCCGGTTCGATGGCCGTGGCTAACGTTGCGTAGAAGTAACCGTCTTTATACGCGAGGCCGAATGCAAACTCATGGAAGTTAGCCGATACATCCCAGCCATCGCACACGGTTTGGTAATCATCGATGATGCCGTCTTTATCCGTATCAACCAATCGGGTCAGTTCCTGTTTTTGCAATACATAGATTGTGTCGTCTACAACTTTGATACCCAAGGGTTCCGCAAGGCCTGTCGCAATCCGGGTTACTTTGATGTTCTCCGGATTCTTTCGGGTCACTCCTTCCAATCTGTAAACCGGGCCAACCGAATCCCATGTACAAATGATGAGGCTGCTGTCGGACATAAAATCCATTCCGCCAACTTTCGGGTTAAAGGATTCCGGTCTTGCCTGTGCGAGATCAAATGCCGGATGAACACCGGTTTCGCTGATGCGGTCGCCCGGCACACCCTTTACGAGCAGGGATGGCGGAATGTACGGAGCGGTTTTGCGATAGTGTGTTTTGTTATGACTCAATACGCTGTTCGGAATTATTGAAAACTTTTTATCGCCATGCTTAGCCCATTGCAATGACATGGTGTAGCCGCCACCGCCTTCGAAATAATTGATACGAACAGGGTGCTTGCCTTTTTTTAAGATAATTTCGCCATCGCGCGCAGCCGTACTGTGAAAGCCATCGTTATCGATAACCATTTTATTATCGATGTATAAATTCGAACCATCATCGCTGATAATGCGGAATACATAATTCCCTTCCTGTTCGATATTGATAAACCCGTTAAACTGCAAATACACCATAGACTTTAGCTGATCGCCCAGGTTGTCAAGCACTTTATTGCGAAAGTGTACGGCAGGTGCGGTGCCTGTCAATACCGGCTTCGACTTTTCAGGAGTGTCGTGAATAGGGATATTCGGATCGATCTTAAACAACATTACCGCAAGACCCGGATATTCTTTTCCATCCTCCTGTTTTTCAAACTCATTTTTATCGGTCAGCGGGAAATTGATCGTTTCTATATTCAGATTCAGATCAACACTTTTATTTTCCGTTGCCAGCGTTTGCCCGTCAAGCGACATGATGTAGCTGACCATCTTTTCGGCATCAGCAGGCATCATATCCGGGTGAGCGGACATGAGCACTTCACCCCATACTCCGCTTCCGCCTTGCATAACCTTATCAACCAGGTAGGCTACATTTTGTTTTGTAAAGTCATACTTCTTCGCTACATCGATGTATGCAGGCCCTATTGTCTTTTTCCCTTCGTTATGACAGGTTTTGCAATCTGATTTTTCAATCAATGCCGCCCCTTCTTCCAGCGCGGATTGTGAACTCACAGCATCTTCTTTCGGAATTTCAAATCCTTTATGGTAGTAGACCTTTAAATCAGTCGCTTCAGTTGCCTTTAATTCCAGTGTTACCGGAACAGAAAGTGTTGTTCCGTTTTTATAGGTGTTTGTAACAGCATCTTCAGCCGTGATCTTACCGTTCGTTTCAAAATCGGTTTCCTTTTCAAGATTGGTAAGTGAAGTTTTAAGAACTACTGTTGTATTTTCCGAAATGTTCTTTACCACAAAATGGCGGTGCAATCCATTCCTGCCGGACTTACTAATGTATTCAGGTGTTTCTTCCACATCCGCGCTGTGGCCTGCACCATCGTTCAGGTGAAAACGGAAGGTTACCTGTCCATCTTTAAAATAATGTCCTTTGAACTGAGCTTTTGGCGTTACTTCAGTTCCTCCTGCCATTAAACGCCATGCAGGTTCCTGAAGCCGTTGTTCAAAATACGCATAACCATCCGAAGTTGGCTGCGGGCCATGAGTGGTTGTGTAAACCGGTCCGTCAAGAATTACTTTTCCTTTCCACGCTTTGTATAATCCGCAGTAGCGGGCATCGTATGCTACAAACATTTCGTCATTCAATGTAGCTGTAATAATCCGTGGCTGTTTATCGAGTACCGAACGAAATACCCATGGGTCGCGCGGGCGTTTAATATCTTTTTTTGAATCGCATGCCTGCAACAAAACAATCAGGGCAAAAAAGAAAATAAGTTTCTTCATTTTGGAAAGGAATAGTATAGTATTATTTAGGTTGTTCACCGTCTAATGATAAGACATAACGCGCGATTTTTTCGGCATCTTCCTGTGAAAGGTCAGGATGAGGGTTCATAGGTACATCACCCCATGTTCCGCTTCCGCCCTGAATGATCCGCTTGGCCAGCAGCCTCACATTATCATCGGTGTATTCGTATTTTTCGGCCACCGTTGTGTGTGGGGGCCCAATTCCCTTGTTAACAGGATGGTGACAGGTTTTACAATCGTTTATTTCCAATAAAATCTTTCCTTCCTGAACAAGCTTTGCGTTATCCGGCTTACCGCACGAAAAAAGACAAACGGAAATAACGGCTTGTATAATAAGTAGTTTGTTTCGCATTACAGTCCTAATAGTTTACGATTGCGTTTTGTATCAATTCCAGCGGAAGCAAAATCATCAAAAGCCTTATCGGTAACTCTTATAATATGATCCTGGATGAACTTCGCTCCTTCTTTTGCGCCTTGTTCAGGATGCTTAATGCAGCATTCCCATTCAAGCACGGCCCAGCCCTCATAATTATGTTGAGCAAGCTTTGAAAAAATGGCTTTGAAATTAACCTGCCCGTCTCCCGTTGACCGGAATCTTCCGGGGCGATCAATCCAATCCTGGTAACCACCGTATACCCCACTCCTTCCATTCGGATTAAACTCTGCATCCTTCACATGGAACATTTTAATGAACTCGTGATAGTTATCAATGTACTGGAGATAATCGAGCTGCTGAAGAACGAAATGACTTGGATCAAACAACAACTTCACCCGGTCATGTTTTCCTGTAGCTTCGTAGAAACGTTCAAAGGTCGCGCCATCATGCAGGTCTTCACCGGGATGAACTTCATAGCAAACATCAACACCTGCTTTATCAAATGCATTAAGAATGGGAAGCCAGCGTTTTGCTAACTCTTTGAAGCCTTCTTCTACGAGGCCGGCAGGCCGCTGCGGCCAAGGATAAACCAAATGCCACATTAACGCACCGGAAAATGTTGCGTGTGCTTTCAATCCCAGATTCTTGCTTGCTTTTGCCGCCAGCTTAAGCTGATCAACTGCCCAGGCAGTACGTTCTTTTGGTTTGCCATGAAGTTTCTTTGGTGCAAATCCATCAAACAATGTATCGTAAGCCGGATGAACAGCTACCAACTGGCCCTGCAAATGCGTGCTAAGTTCTGAAATTTCAAGTCCGCAGTCCTTAATCTTACCTTTCAGTTCTTGCGCATAGTCTTTACTTTCTGCTGCAAGCTTCAAATCGATAAGGCGTGATTCCCAGGTCGGAATCTGAACTCCTTTGTATCCGAGCGAAGCTGCCCACTTACAAATTGATTCAAGCTTGTTGAAAGGAGATTTGTCGCCCATGAACTGAGCAAGAAATATCGCAGGACCTTTTATTGTTTTCATAATTTTAGGCATTAGGGATTAGGCATCAGGCATTGGGTTGTCTCCATACTTTTCGTGCGGTTCATTTACTTGGCCTATTGATTTTATATAACCATTGATCATTTTTCCTATTTGATCCATCTGATTCATAAAATTATCAAAAGTACTTTTTGGTATTAAACCTCTGCTATTTGCTTTTGTAAGCCACGTCCGGGTTTCGAAAAGTGATCCTCGAGCGTAATAACTACAAGTCATCTCAAAAATACTCATAATGCGGTCATCCCGAGGAACGAGGGATCTTCGAACATACAGAACATGCGAAATTTGAAGATTCCTCTCCCGCTTTGGCGGGATCGGAATGACCAGACTATTTTTGAGATGGGTTCTAATTCTTTGCTTCTTTATAGTGATACCTTCCCAATCCTTCTGATAAGTTAGCTGCTATCGAATCGCATGCTCTCACCAATTGCTTCCCGATTGTATCCTTATCAAAAATTCCCCATTTAATAACTTCTTTCCAGACATCCTCTCCTAATGTCATTGCTGAATTGTAAGCTTTAAAATCATCCAGAGAAGTTATCATAAAGTCATTTCTTTAGCTCATTAATCTAATGCCTAATCCCTTAACTCTATTCATTTATGTATCTAAAAATTGATTTTAGTCCACTTTTGTTTTGAGTCAGATGATTTTACCATAGCCTCAATAAACGCCATGCCCCGTACACCATCTTCAACGTCCGGGAAATCATATTTTAACGCATCGATCTTTTTACCGGGTCTGTAATCCCTTACTGCGCGTGCAAAGGCTAAGTATATATTAGCAAAAGCTTCCAGATACCCTTCCGGATGACCTGAAGGAACGCGTGTGGCCTTCCTTGCAACATCGCTTGCGTAAGACATGCCTGTACGATAAATTTCGCGCGGTTTATTTAGCGGACGAATAATGAGTGTATTAGGTTCTTCCTGGCGCCATTCGAGACCGCCCTTCTCTCCGTAAATTCGTATAGCCAGGTTATTCTCCTGTCCCGCAGCCACTTGTGTTGCCACTAATACACCGGATGCTTCATTATCAAATTTTAAAAATGCAGCAGCGTCATCATCCAGTAACCGGCCCTTAACGACTTTATTAAGCATCGCACATACTTCCGTAATGTTATTGCCGGTAATGTATTCTGCCAGGTTAGCAGCATGGGTACCAATATCTCCTGTTGCTCCGCCAAGTCCTGAACGTTTGGGGTCAACTCTCCATGCGGCCTGCTTGTTATTTGTTTTCTCTTCCGGTTGTGATAACCATCCCTGCGGATATTCAACATACACTTTACGAATCTTACCCAGTTTCCCGGAAGCAACCAACTGCCGGGCTTCTTTAACCATAGGATAGCCGGTGTATGCATGTGTAACCGCTAATACGAGTCCGGTTTTATCAACAACTTTTTTTAATTGTTTTGCTTCGGCTAACGTTAACGTCAGGGGCTTGTCAATAATTACATGAAAGCCATTTTCTAATGCAAGCTTTGCAGGATCAAAATGAACGTGGTTGGGTGTAACGATCGCTACAAAATCCATGCGTTCAGTTTCCGGAAGCTGCTTCTCTTTTTTGATCATGTCGGCATAGCTGCCATACACGCGCTTTGGATTGAGGTACAAGCTCTTGCCAGCGGCTTTTGATTTTTCAGCGTTGCTGCTGAAGGCTCCGCACACAAGTTCAATTTGTCCGTCCAGGTTTGCGGCCATCCGGTGTACTGCCCCGATAAAGGCATCCGGGCCGCCACCGATCATTCCCATTCTGAGTTTGCGCATTTGACTTTGTCAGTTTTTCAGGTGACCGGCAATATATCCAAAAGATATAAACAGTAGAATATAATTCTGACAAACGTTATATTAACGCAGTTTTACTAAACCGCTATGACCGCAACAAATAATCCCGGCCTCTTCATCCGTTTAAGTGTAATGATGTTTCTCCAGTTTTTTATCTGGGGCGCGTGGTTCGTAACGATGGGCACTTATCTAAGCCGTACCATAGGCGCTTCCGATACACAAAACGGTATGGCGTACGGAACTCAGTCGCTGGGAGCCATCATTGCTCCTTTCATTATCGGTCTAATTGCTGACCGGTTCTTTTCTGCTCAAAAGATTTTAGGTGTAATTCACCTGCTTGGCGCCGGGCTTCTATACTTTGTTGCACAACAGACAGATTTTTCGGGATTTTATCCATTAATCCTTGGATACATGATTCTTTATATGCCAACACTTGCGTTGGTTAACACCGTAGCGTTTCGTCAATTGAGTGATCCTGAAAAACAATTCTCTTTATTAAGAGTTTGGGGAACTGTAGGCTGGATTGTTGCGGGTCTTACGATCGGCTGGTTTGCATGGGAAGGAAGTAACTCGTTAGCCAACACCTTTATGATGGCTTCTGTTGCGTCTGCTATCCTGGGGGTTTTCAGTTTCATGCTGCCGGGCACGCCACCGGTTTCAACGGGTAAGAAAATTACGATTGCCGATATCGTTGGATGGGAAGCGCTTAAGCTGTTGAAAGATCGCAGCTTCCTCGTGTTCTTCATTTCTTCGATGCTGATCTGCATACCGCTCGCTTTTTATTACCAGGAGGCAAACAAATATTTAAATGAAGTGGGTTTAGCCAATGCTGCCGGCAAAATGACCATCGGGCAAATTTCAGAAACACTCTTTATGGTTTTGATCCCATTGTTTTTCCGGAGGTTCGGAATTAAAACCATGTTGTTGATTGGTATGGGCGCATGGGTTGCCCGATACCTGTTCTTTAGTTTTGGTGATGCGAATGATCTCGTTGCATTCTTATATATCGGAATTGCGCTGCATGGAATCTGTTATGATTTCTTCTTTGTAACGGGTCAGATTTACACGGAGAAACGCGCAGGCGAAGGTTCTAAATCAGCTGCACAAGGCATGATTACGCTGGCAACGTACGGTGTCGGAATGTTTATCGGGTTTTGGGTTGCAGGCCAGGTTACAGAATACTATAAAACCGCGGAAGGTCATAACTGGCCGCAAATCTGGTTAGTGCCTGCCGGGTTTGCGTTCTTAGTGATGTTGATCTTCAGTGCTTTTTTTAAAGAAAAAGAAGAGGCAAAGGGAGAATCGTAGTGCAAAACTCAATTACCTGCCGATAACAAACCTTGTTGAAGAGCCGTTCTTCTCCGTGGGAATAACTTCTACTTCTTATAAGGATATTTCATATACTCAATTCCTTCAATTGTATTCCCATCAAAATCAAAGAAGGTATTGTTCTCCCACGAAGAACCTGTTCCCCATAAATCTTTCATCGATGAACTGATCCAGGCTGGTTCCCAGTAAATTACACCAACCCCCCCACCATCAATCATCTCTTGTGTTATTTTTTTTAGAATATCTGCCTGACCCTGTTTTGTTTTAGGATATCCGGCTATGGCGGGTTCATTAGTAAAGAGATTATTGTAATCATCGTTCGCAGCCGTTGTCCACGGATAAGCAGTTTCAAGAATCATCACCTCCTTGGAATACTTGGTTTTGAATAATGAAACCTTGTCGGAGAGCTGATCAGGCGAAACAGTAGTGTGCCACAATGGATAGTACGAGAACCCAATGATATCAAAGTCAGATACATTTCCCTTCGAAGTATTTGTTATATTATCAAACCACCATTCAACATTTTTAGGGTCTGCTACATGAAGCATAATTTTTGTTTTGATGACGGATGAAGCCGATGCATCATTCACAGCATCAATAGCCCGGTTTATAAGGGCGCCCGCATTCACCCAGTTTCCGTTGCATACATTGCAGTCGGGAAAACCTGCAGGTACCGAGGTCGACAGCATTCCACAGTTTGTTTCATTTCCAATCTGAACAAACTCAGGCATCAAATTTCTATCCTCTAAATACTGCAACGTTTTTAGGGTATAGTTATAAACAGAATCTTTTAACACCTCCATCGTTTTAATATCCTGCCATGCAGCCGGAATGGTTTGCTTTCCCGGGTCGGCCCATGTGTCGGAATAATGAAAATCAAGAAGAACTGCAAGGCCTTGTTCCTTCGAAAGTTGGATTGCTTTAGCCACATCAAGAATGTCATTATACATCTGATCTCCGGCTGGAGTATAAACAGTTTTTGTCCAGGCAGGATTGTGCCAGAGTCTCAACCTAACCAAGGAAGCACCGCGGTCCTTAAAAATCTTATAGGGACTTTTTACTTCACCACCGTCTTTGTAAACACCTCCATAGTCCAGGATCTGATTCGTGTAAGACAGGTCAGCTCCAAAATAAAACCCGATGGAATCAGGGGGAGTGTCTTTCGGTATACTCACATCGTCTTTACAATTTACAAGAAGCAAGACCAATGTTAAAAAAACTATCATCTTCACTTTATCATTATTTTAAGTCTACGAACCAAAAAGCTTTAAAAACAGTGACAGATTATAGCTCAATATACAAAATCCTAAACCGAAAGCTTCTCACCTTCTACCAAACTGGCTTGTCACTTAAAATCATACCGCAGTATTTGCAGTTCTTGTATTCGCGATCTTCACTGCGCTCTTTAAGAGTAAAGTAAATCCTGAAAGCAACTATAGTCTAAGATATTAAACGCCACCCTGTTTCATAATCGCTTGAGTTGCATTTAACGGTCTGAACACATCAAACGTCTTTCCCTGCGTACGCAAAGCGCCAAGCGCGTTGCCATATCGCGCAGCACCGATGTAATCTTTAGGTTTTTGTAATAAGCCGAAGCCTAATCCTCCTGCAAACGAATCTCCGCATCCTGTAGTGTCTACAACCTGCTTTACCTTAACCGCAGGAACAAGTTCCTCAACAAGCTTTCCTTTCTTTTTAAAATATACCAGGCACCCGCGTGAATCAACAGTTATGTAAACGCACTTTACTCCTTTCGACAAGCAATGCAGCGCGAACTTGCGCAGCTCACCACGATCAACTTCTTCGTATTGCGCTTCAGTGAAGTCACGGCTTTCGTATTCCTTTTTAAACCAGGAGGCATGCGCTTCTTCGAGGTTCATCTTTAACACATCGATGTAGGGCAGCCAAACATCACGGTCGAGCCAGAACTTGCGCAGCCGTTCACCATTAATCAAGCAAGCCGTGGTTGCGCCATGTGCATCAAATATGATCGTTCCTTTACTCTTTGTTTTTAAATACCTGAGGGTCTCTAATGAAATCTGATAATCGCTTATCGGAATGAATACAAAAACAGAGCATCCCACAAGCTTCTTAACATCCTGAGGGACAATGGGATCCATATACCCTGTCTGACGTTCAAGGCGATTATTTACATCTGTAAACCGAAGGCTGATGATATCACCCTGGTCATTTTCTGAAGTAATATGCCTGAGATTAATACCCCGATAACCCTTGAACACTTCACAAACATTATCCTTGTCTACATTCCGCACATGCGAAACGGGAATGATCTCGATCTTCTCCCCCGCCAGCACTGAAAGCGCAATGGCCGGATGCGTGACACAACCCCACTTCTGGATCAGGTCGCGGTTATGCGTAACAATATGATCGCGGGGAATCGGTCCGAGGATGGCAATCTTCTTCATAATCAGGCGAGAACTTTTTCGAACGTCTTATTATGACTGAGCGATACCGGTTCATTATTGATCCTGATCTCAAACGGATCACCGGAAACCAGCGTTGTTTCTACCCGCTGACCCGTCACTTTTATTTTAATAACGCGTCCCCTGAATTCAATCCGGAAGGAGTACGATTTCCATTTTTTAGGAATGTATGGATTAAAGTGAAGCGTATCATTTTTTATCCGCATTCCGCCAAAGCCTTTAATCACCGAAAGCCAGGTCCCCGCCATGCTCGTGATATGACAACCATCTTCCGTGTCATTGTTATAATCATCCAGGTCAAGGCGTGAGGTACGCAGGTACATTTCGTATGCTTTCTCTTCATAGCCAAGCTTGGATGCGAGGATCACATGAACACAAGGCGACAACGATGATTCATGCACCGTCATCGGTTCATAGAAATCAAAATTGCGTTTGATGGTTTCTGTATCAAAATCATCTTCAAAGAAATAAATTCCCTGAAGCACGTCTGCCTGCTTGATGAAGCACGACCGCAGTATCCTGTCCCACGACCATTTTTGATTTAATGGCCGATCTTCTTTTGGCAACTGAGAAACCTGCATTAGTTCCTTGTCGAGGAAACCATCCTGCTGAAGATAAACGCCCTTAGTTTTATCTTCCGGGAAGTACATGTTATCTGCAATCTTCTTCCAAAGAGAAGTCTCAGCAGACTTCAACGAAAGATTGCTTTCAATTCTGCTGTACTCTTTTGCATTCGATGACTTTACTTTCGCCAGTGATTCGAGGGTATATTTGAGCGTCCAACGCGCTATATAGTTGGTATACCAGTTGTTGTTAACGTTGTTCTCGTATTCGTTGGGACCAGTAACGCCCAACATTACATACTTATTCTTGTCTTTTGAGAAGTTAACACGTTGCGCCCAGAACCTGGAAATGCCGACCAGCACATCCAAGCCATGGCTTGCAAGATAGCTTTCATCACCCGTGTACCGGATGTAATCAAAGATCGCATAGGCGATTGCTCCGTTGCGGTGAATTTCTTCAAAGGTAATCTCCCACTCATTGTGACATTCCTCACCGTTCATGGTCACCATCGGGTATAACGCAGCGCCATTTTTAAAACCCAGTTTACCTGCGTTTTCAATCGCGCGTTGCAAATGCTTGTGGCGGTAAATCAATAAGTTCTTGGCAACCTGCTGTTCAGCTGTTCCCAGATAGAATGGAAGACAGTAGGCTTCGGTATCCCAATACGTGCTGCCGCCATATTTCTCACCCGTAAATCCTTTCGGGCCGATGTTCAATCGTTCGTCTTCACCGGTATAGGTTTGCGTTAACTGGAAAATATTAAAGCGGATACCCTGCTGAGCCGCAATATCACCTTCAATGGTAATATCACATTCACCCCACTTGTGGCTCCAGACGGCTGCATGCTCGTCAAATAATTTATCAAAGCCTTTTTCAACTGCTTTGTTTAAAACCTGCTGGCAATTATCCACAAGTTTTTCTTTTGGATGATTTTCAGAAGAAAGAACAGCTCCATACTTATAAATAACAATCTCCTTTCCCTGACTCAGGTCAATCTGAACAACATTCCCGGCATACTTCTCGCGTTCTTCATGATTGATCCGTTTGGAGATTTCTTTACCCTCCTGCAGAATTGCATACCGCATACCGGTAGCAACATGAAATTTCGTTTTCTTGGTTTGCGCTACTACAATTGCCTGATGATCCTCAGCCTTTTTATAAACTTCTTCCCAGAATTTCTCATCGTAGTTCGAATCCTTGTTGACAACATCGGCATCAACAGCCAGTGAGATTGCAGCTATCGCTGAAAAGTTTACAGGCGTGAGGGCATAACGAATCGCCCCCACCTCACCATTCGCCATACTACAAAAACGTCTCGCTTCAACATTAACCTGTTTGCCATCCGGAAGAACCGCTGAGAACGTTCGGGTAAGCAAGCCCGACTTCATGTCAAGTGTGCGCACGAAGTTCACAACTTTACACTTTGCAAGGTCAAGCTTTTGATTATCAATTGAGATATGAATGTTGATCCAGTTGGGTGCATTTAATACTTTGGCAAAATATTCCGGATACCCATTCTTCCACCAGCCTACGCGGGTTTTGTCAGGATAATAAACTCCCGCCACATAGCTTCCCTGCAACGTGTCACCGCTATATTCCTCTTCAAAGTTTGCGCGCTGGCCCATGCGGCCGTTGCCGATACTGAAAATGCTTTCGGAGATCTTATTGTAATGAGCATCAAAACCTTCTTCGATTATTTGCCACTCATGATGTTTCAAATATGCCTTCATAACAATGAGGTATAATTCAGGTTTATAATTTCCGGAGATCCGGGTAGTTAAAATCTTCAATTGACTTCACCACCAGGTTTGCTTTTTTCAATTGTGCCGGACTTCCGACACCCACACATTTCATACCCGCAGCAAGGGCAGCTTCCACACCCGCTTCTGCGTCTTCAAACACGATACAGTCCGCAGGGTTTAAGCCCAACTTTTTTGCTGCCAGCAGAAATATTTCCGGATCAGGTTTGCTGTGCAGGATCATATTGCCATCCACTACGGCTTCAAACTCGTGCTGAATGCCCAGTATTGAAAGTATCGTTTGGGCATTCTTGCTGCTGGACGCAAGGGCAATCCTGATCTTATCTTTTCTAAGCATTGAAAATAGTTCTTTCACGCCCGGGTATAGTTCTTCCGGCTTCATCTTGTGCACATAGTCGGTGAACCACCCGTTCTTCCGGTCAGCAAGCGCTTGCTTCTTCTGCTCCGTTAACGAAACATTCGCATGCTTCATCACAATCTCGAGCGACTTCATCCGGCTAACGCCTTTCAGTTGCTGGTTTATTTCTTCCGTGAGCTCATAATCAAACTCTTTCGCCAGTCGTTTCCACGCCAGGAAATGGTAATGGGCGGTGTCGACCAAAACTCCGTCTAAGTCGAAAATACAGGCTTTGATCATGAAGAGAACAGGTTACTTTTTTATTATTTTAATGTACCGGCTTCCTGACGAGGCAGCAATTTTTATGATGTACATTCCTGGTTTATACGTAGAAATATCATACTGGCCGTCAACCGCAAACAGGGTATTGAGTTCTCTTCCCTGCATGTCAAATATCGAAACATCGAGTGCAGCGGTTCGTTCATTTTTAATACCAAAGCTTCCGGTTGAAGGATTCGGATATAGAACAATACCGGTTAGCACATCGTTTTCAATGCCTGTAATAATTTCATCTGATGTTACATCCATTATCCCTGAAGCGCTTACTCCATAAATATTGTATGCCTCAACGAAGTATTGATATTCGGTAAGTGATTCAAATCCGCTATCATCGGTATAGGAGGTGGCGTTCTGTGAAACTGTTTTCACGAGCTTAAACGCTGGCTCACCGCTCTTACGCCTGTATACACGATATTCTGTTTCCAATGAAGAGTTATCTATCCAGGTTAAGGATACCGATTCATTTTCGTAGTCGGCTGAAGTCAGTACGGGTGCTACAGGCGGCAGAAATCCCTGCAATTCAGCAAGCGGAGCAGGGAGAACAACATCCGTATACAAACGGAATTCACCCGGCTGCAGCAGAATACTCATGGGTGCGGATGCAACATTAAATGAACTGCCTAAAGCAAAATAATTGTACCAGGTTCCCGTATGCGGAAAATTAGCGGAGACAGTTTTCGCTGTAACGTCAAAGTTCCCGATCACTATTACGTTCATGTCATCCGTACTGGTTGGAGCAGCATTATAAGGTGAATTTTTCAATATGATCTGCTTTACCAGATTAGAACCTCCCTGAATGCTAACATCGGACGTCTGAAATACATCATACTGATTCCGTATCCGGATTAATGAAACGAAGGTTTCGAAAAGTCTTGCCCGTTGAGGATTTTCCTTATATTCCCAATGCACAGGTTTATTGCCTGTGCGACCGTTAAAATCAATCGAGATATCATACCCCAGTTCTTCGAACTGCCAGATCATTTTTGGCCCCGGCAATGTAAAGAAGAAAGCGCCTGCACTTTTTGCCCGTTCTAGTGCAGTAGATAGCGTCCGAACATTATATCCTGAAGCGCTGGCCCCAAAGGTAATGTTACGATACATCATTCGCTCTTCATCATGACTCTCCATGTACCCTACAACGTGCGGAACTGACCAGCCCCTGGTACCATAATGAATCCAACTGATATCGGAACCGCTTGCGAACCCCATCGAATTCTGGGCATAGGCATGATTCAAATTCCCCCAAAGCATCATCCCTTTACCTTCGCCTGAACGATACTCAGCTAATTCTTTTTCTTCTGCATTGTCGGCAAAATGTTCCAGGATCACATATGCCTGTGGTGTATGTGACCAAATCTTATCAGCCATCCGTTTGAGAATAGCAATCCGGGAGACATCATATTGTGCGAAACAGCCTTCATTGGAAGTACTGCCGCCACACTTATCATTTTGTGTAAAGCCCTTTGACAGGTCAAAACGATAACCGTCTACTTTAAATTCGTTAAGCCAGTAATGCGTTATGGTATCTACATATGCCTTTGTATAACTGCTCTCATGATTCATGTCAAAGAATACGCCATACGGGTGGCGATCACTCACATTAAACCATTTATTCGTTGGATTTGGTTTAAAGGTCGTGAAGTTGAAGTCCATCATGGCGTACGGATTGGGCACATCCTGATGATTCAAAGCAATGTCAAGAATAACCGCTATACCCTGCTGGTGGCATTGATCAACAAACTCTTTGAACTTATTCTTAGTACCATAGTATTTGTCGGGAGCAAGCATAAAGGCCGGATTATACCCCCAGCTCTCGTTGCCATTAAATTCCATGACCGGCATTAGCTGAATAGCGTTAACACCAAGACGTTTTAAATAGCTCAGGGTGTCAATCAAATTATTATAATTCCGCTGGCCGTTCGCAAAATAGTCACGCACCAGCAGTTCGTAAACCACTAATTTTTCTTTAGAGGGTTTTATAAAATTCCCAACAACCCACGAATAAGGCTGCTGACCGGTTTGAAAAACCGAAACCCGATTGAAGTACCATTCATTGTTCAATGCCTTGGAGGGATATGGTTTGAGATTGGGATATGTGCCTGCCGGTATACCGCTATCTTGCGGGTCAAGAATCTTATCGGCATAAGGATCGGCCATTTTAACTTCCTCATCCACGAGGTATTGAAATCCGTATTCAGTTCCAGCCGTTAAGCCTGCGATTTCAATCCAAAAATGTTCACCGTCCTTTTTCATCTGATAGGCTGCATCAATTTCCCAATCAGAAAAATCTCCAAATGTGTACACCGATGTTTTGTCTGGCGCCCAGAGCGAAAGCGTAACTTTCGTTTGATCAGCAGAGTAGTTGATGCCGTCAATTATTCCGGGAGGACGTGATTGATTCAACGTTGCCCGTACGACATAGGTAAATGCTGATTCCAAAACTTCCGTACCATTATCCGCTTTAACAACAACATTTACATTACCGCTTTCAGTCACTGTGTGATTATAGGTAATGGATGTGGCAGCTGCTGTAGTTGACTTTATGCCTCCATTGATGGAAACAGTTATTTCAGCATTTTCTGTTGTCTGAGCAGAGATGGTTAACTGGCTTCCTGAGGTAACAAACAATGGAAAAGTTGTTGGAGAAGTTACTGATAATGAAAACCCATCCTGAAACAGATCAACGTAAATGTCTCCGCCACCGGTTGCAGCGCCTTTTTTACACTCAGCTGTTGCTCCTCCAAAACCCCCACAAGGACCAGGCTCTCTAAAAACCATTCCTAACCTATACACTGTCGCACCAGCCGGAAGACCAGCCGTTGCATAATAAGTTCTTGGTGTAAACGTTATTGACCATTTATTATTTCCCAGTGAAGTCATTTCTCCCGGAGAGTCAGGATTACCCCACGTTCCAATTACATGACTCCACGCAGTTCCAGTTGGGCCGCTAAGAATTACACCTGAATGAATTTTAACACGTGATACGCCTATAAGGTTTGATGCACCTTGTGTTGCATCATAGGTAATCGTTATGGGTTGATCAGCTGTGGGGAACGCAGGGCTTACAGTAACCTGCGCCTTTATGGACACAACAGAAAAAAATAAAAAAAATATAACTCCACTTACTTTCCTCATCACATTACCCTTGTAAGTCATTAAAAATCCTGGCCTTAACATCCTCCCTGGGCGGCTTCGCACCCCAATAGAAATGGCGCTGCCACCTCATCAACCTGGTCGGTTAACGGATCAACAACAACTTTCTTTCTTACCGTAAACTCTACGTTCTCGATAGTCTTTCCATCAGGAATTGAGAAGAATGTTTTAGGGACTACAGTGATACCATATTTGCCATTGCCTTTATCTTTCAACTTTAGCTTTGGATTATCACCCACCTCACTTTCAGGTGATACTTCATACTCATTGCCCTCGGTATCTATAGCCTTAGCATATACGTAATACTCACTAAGATTTTGCATGGAAGCTTTTGTCTCGAGGTTTTCATCATAAATAAATGTCATGAAATCATCCTGAAAAACAACCTCGGGGAACAAGAATAACTTTTTACTTACAAAAGGCGCTGCAACATCAAGGTGGTAATCCGAAGTTTTATCTTCATTGCAACCCCCTCCGCCTTCACCCACACCATTCTTCTTTTTTACGAGCATTGAAAAGCCGTTTGCATAAACAGCATCTGCCTCCACACCATAAAATTCAGTAGGTACCATGATGTAGCTCCATAAATTCGGGCCTTCATACGTTAACTTTAACGCTTCATTGGATGATTCCCATGTCCCGTTTCCACCAGGAATTGCAGGTCCTGAAGGCATCCAGGTCCAAAGGTACAAACTCTCGGTCGGGCCGCTCCCAACCAATCGGTCACACTCTCCTTGCGTAATATCAATGATTATTTTAACCTGTTCACAGGGAACCCATTCTGCGGGCTCAATCGTAATCTGAGCTTGTGTGTATAGAAATGCGTTGGCTAGGACCAACATGAATGCGTATTTAAAAATTTTCATAATTCTTACAGGTTAAGCTCTTTTGAATTGATAACGGTAGCTAAGTACGGGTTTTACGCGGTCGTTTACATCGCAGTACTTGACATACTTAAGCACGAGTGTTTCACTATACGTGTAGATTGGTGCACCCAATTCTACCGCTGATCCTGCTAACGTCAGCACTTTGGGGTACAATTCGTTGTCAAAAAACCATGCACCGCCTTCTCCTAAATAATTCGGAATATCATCCGGTGTATCGATGGTGTATGTTGAGGTGTTAAAAACCAGTATAGTTTCACCTGTCAGAAAAACATCTGATAAATCCATCGTGGGCTTATCGATCTGAAATTCATCCACGATGTCAACCCTTTCCAGTTCCCAGGTACCTGCTATACCTTCTGTCTGACTCAGGGGCTCACCTATTTCCAAATCATCAATTTTATTCTCGCAGCTGAAAATCAAGGCTGCCGAAAAGAACGATGTAATCAAAATTAAATTCTTTTTCATGGTCTAAATCCGTTAATCGTTACATCCGCCCTGTTCGTTAAACACAAAATCAGGAGTGCCTTCTACTGCCGGGAATTGCAGGGTAAGCCCAGGGCAGTTCCATTCGCCCCCCCGAATAATAATATTTTCTCCAAGAGCGCCCCTTCTTCTTAGGTCGTGAAGCCTGTCTCCTTCCAACGCAAGTTCAATCCTTCGTTCCTCACGGGCATATCCTATTACCTGCTGTGATGTACTGGCTGTGCTTCTTGAGGACAATCCCGCGCGCGCGCGAACTACATTTATGTCTCCAATGGCCGTAGTCAGATCCTGATTCAGTTCTCCCAGCGATTCCGCACGAATAAGCAACATCATTGCATAGTGTAACAGCGGAACATTCATTACCTGTACATTGTATTTATTGATTACGTAATATTCTGCACCGGTAGGGCTCACGTATGTGCTGAACCATACGTTTCGCTTATCGGTAACTCCGTTAGCTATACCATCTTCATAAGCGGCTTCCGATATTTTAAGGTAAGGTTCTTGTAAATCATTTCGATACGTACCTATAAATGTAGAAGCCCGGTTGTCATTAAGCGTAGTGTTAACTGTGCTGACCGTACTAAAAATTGATTCGCGCGTGATCGTTGTTGAGAACCTTGCGTTAACATTACTTTGAAGAACATATTTGTTTCGGGTAGGGCCTATTACCAGGCTCGCTTTAGCCGCTGCGTTAGCAAAATCATTGCGTTGAAAATAAACTTTAGCCAAATATCCTGCTGCTGCGTCAATGCTGGCATAGTTGCCATTGTTGGCAGGAAGATTCTCCTCAGCAAATTCAAGGTCACTTATAATTTGGGCGTAAACTTCTGCTACGGTTGATCTTGGTACGGGCTGAATGCCTGTAACGGTTCTCAGCGGAACGCCTAAATGAGAATCATCGGATGTTGATCCGGAAGGGGCAGCAAAAAAGCGAACTGCATCAAAATGCGCTACTCCTCGCAGAAATCTTGCCTCGGCAATCATGCGGGTTACAGATTCTCCGCTCAATCCCAGGTCTTCTATTGCTTCCAGTACAGCATTTGCACGATAGATGGTTATATAGATCGGGCTGTAAAGTCCATTATTTACATCGGAATTGAAAAAGTTAGTATTCCTGTTGAAGACTTCTTTTAAGAATCCGTTTGTATCCGTAAATCGGGAATCAATATCATCCGCTAAAAGTTCAGCAAAACGCTGCAGAGTGCCATTGTTATAATTCGCAAATACATCATACGTGGAATTAAGCAATTCCTGAACATCCGCTTCATCCACTATAGCTGCTTCATCTTTCGTTTCATTATCTGCTAAAGGCACTTCCAGAAGCCGGTCACAAGACACGAGCAGAAAAAAAGAAATTAGGTATATGATCTTTTTCATAATTAAAATCCAAGGTTAAGTGAGAACGTAACGCTCTTTTCCTGCGGAGGGGTGAGATAAGTAATATTTGAACTGAGATTTCTATCTGAAGTATTCTCAAAGTCACGGGCAATTTCCGGGTCAAGGCCCTGAAACTTAGTGAACGTGAGCAGATTTGAACCAGCAACGCCAACTACTGCACTTTTTAACTTAAGTTTTTCAATAATGGAATGAGGCAGGTTATAGCTGAAGGATAGTGTTCTAAGCCTGATGAAAGAACCATCGTGAGTCCATAGATCGGTATTAATCCAGGGAGTGCCAGATCCATAAGTTTGCGTATTCAACGTGAGCCGTGGATACTTAGCCACATCACCGGGCTGTCTCCACCGATCAAACAAATCTTCACGCATGTTCCAGTCGGTGGTGACACCTAATTGGCGTTTTGAAGAAGAATCATAAATATCTCCTCCTTTTGTAAAGACAAACAAAAAGCTTAATGTAAAACCCTTATATTCAAATGTGTTATTTAAACCTCCTGTAAAATCAGGAAGAATATTTCCTATCACAACACGGTCCTGGGGATCCCAGATAAATGTTTCTTCACCGTTCTTATCCAGGTATACCGGTTTTCCCGTTTCAGGATCAACATGTGAGAACCGTACTAAGTAATTCGTGCCTATAGGTTCACCCACTTTAACGCGGGTATCATTGGTGCCTCCGCTTACAGCCTCGTCAGAAAAATTACCGACAGAACGAACTTCATTTCTGTTATGAGAAATATTAAATTCCGTAGTCCATTTAAAATCACCCGTAAGGTTCCGTGTCAGGAAAGAAAATTCAAGGCCGGCATTAAGAACTTTACCTACGTTTTCATAATAACTATCTGCCTGTCCTACCTGCTTGGGCAAACTCAATAGCATCAGCACGTCAGTGCTCATTCTGTTATAGTAGGCGAATTCTGTCGTAATCCTATCGTTTAATAAGTTCAACTCAAATCCAACATCAAAATTTTTGGAAGTTTCCCATCTTAAATCAGGATTCGCCAGACGTGTAGGATATAATATGGGCAGGCCGTTATATCCATTGCCGGTACTACCCGGGATAATTTCGGTAAAGGTTGCTTCAAAATTATTTGCCGGAATATTGGAGTTACCCATAATACCATAGCTCGCTTTTAATTTAAAGAAGCTAATGAGTGTGTTGGACTTCAGGAAAGATTCTTCTGAAAGAACCCAGCCGGCTGCGACTGTCGGAAAAAATCCATATTTATTTTCGGGACCAAACTTGGAACTCCCGTCTGTCCGGAAAGTGGCCTGGGCAATATACTTGTCTTTGTAGACATAATTTAAGCGGCTAAAAAAACTAATGAACTTAATCGCGCCATTAACATTTATTCTCTTTGTATAGTCGCCTGATTTAATTGCGCCTTCAATTGGTTCAGGATCTCTGAACAACGGTTCATCAACTCCTATTACGCCTTTATTCGCATCACGTCTGTAAGACTGCTGGTATTCCGTTCCTATCATTAACTTAAGGTCATGCGCTGCCTGAGTTTGAAAAACATATTCCGCGGTTGCCGTTGCACTGATATTATCTACATAATGCGCATTTACAAAAGCCTGGCCTAATACGCTGTCAGGCTGGCCGACAAGCTTAGATGACTCCCATTTATCATCATAATTTTTGAGGAAGTCGTACGATCCGCTGACATTTACCGTCAGGTTTTTAACGGGCTTATAGTTCAGCGCTAATGTATTGATACTCCGGGTATCAATCGTATGCCAATCGGTGTACTCCTGCTGACGTACAGGATTGGAAAAGCTGTTATTAAAATAATACGAACCATCACTGTTTTTGATAGGATAGATCGGCAAAGCAGTTGACATAGCCTGCCCAACTCCGCCAGCCCAGGCAGTATTTACGCGCACATTGTCCCCCCTGCTTAACGATGTGGATAACGATACTTTCAGGTTTTCAAGTATTTTATAATCGGCATTTACCCGTCCGCTTAATCTTTTGTAAGCATTACCCACCAGGTAACTTTCATTATTGCTGTATCCCAGATTAACAAACGTTGACAGCTTTTTGGTACCTTGTGACATACTTAAACCGTAATCTTGCTTAATTCCAGTTTGCGTTGTCAGATCCCACCAGTCGGTATCTGTGTTCATCGCATCCTCCCACGATATACCCCCTGGCAGTGGCGCCTGACCAACTCCGCCATCATTATTATATGCTTCCTGATATAACTGAAGATATTGCTTGGAATTAAGCATGCGAGGCTTAGCCACAGGTTTTGAAAAACCAACACGCGAAGTAAAATTAAAGGCCGGCTTTCCGCTTTTTCCTCGCTTCGTAGTCACAAGAATAACTCCATTCCCGCCACGTGATCCATAAATACCTGCGGCAGAGACATCTTTCAGAATTTCAATTGATTCAATATCTGCGGGGTTAATAGATGCTAACGGATTGGTATTCATGGCACCGCTGTTACCGCCCAGAAACGGATCTTGCGTAATTGGTATTCCATCAACAACATAAAGCGGATCAGCACCCGCACTAACCGATGCAACACCCCGGACACGGATAATTGAACCTGATCCGGCAAGTCCGCTGCCTTGTATTACCTGCACACCGGCAGCTCTTCCTTGCAATGCAGATTCGAAGCTGGGTGAAGGGGTTATCGTAAGCTTGTTGCCCTCCACTTTAGAAATTGAACCCACTATTTCTTTTTTGAGCTGAGTTCCATACCCGACAACAACAACTTCTCCGAGTTGTTTCGAATCCTCAGTAAGTGTAATGGAAACATTACTTAGTGTTGAGATATCAACTTCCTGCGTTATGTATCCAATGTAGGATATGACAAGCGTTTTTCCCTCTTTAATAACCAGGCTGAAATTACCTTTATCATCCGTTATGGTACCTTCCGAGGTTCCCTTAACCGCAATTGTTACGCCTGGTAAAGTGCCACTTGCATCACTGACCGTACCCCTAATTGTACGGGTTTGCGCTGTGGCCACAAGGGTAGACGCCACAGTTAAAAAAGCAAATAGCCCAAAGGCCATTTTGTAAAGTTTTATCATAGCATGATTAGGTTAGAGTGCCGGATCAATCATTCAATCCGCAGTAATTTTCAAATTTAATCTCCGATAAAGCAATTTTCCGGACAAAGTAATTTTATCCAACGAACTCGCAATCGATTGCGAAAAAAATACAGCAGATATTGATAAATTTTCTGGTTTTAGCGTGAGCAACATCTATTTTTGTAATGGCTTTTAAACAAAAGTTTAACCTATGAAGAAAATAAACTACACAAGACTGCTCAACCTGATGCTTGCTGTTGTATCAATAGCCAGTCTTTTATGGATCACCGCTTGCAGCGATGATGATGGCGGAAACAAAACTCCGGACGATGAAACAGCTCCTTCTATTGCAATAACTTCACCTACGGCTGGTACAATTGGCGTATCGGATGCGATTTTGGCGGTAAATTCAACTATTACTGACAATGCAGCACTGGCTTCGGTAGAAGTGACTATCGGGAATGGGACAACAGAGCTTTACTCTGAAACCGTTACTACGTTCAGCAACCCGATGAGCTTTACGTATAACAAGAATATTACGCTTCCTGATGATGCCCCGATTGGTGAGCATACCCTGACTATTCTTGCAACCGATGAGGAAGGAAATGAGAAAACCTCAACTGTAGCATTGACTATACTTCCCGCTTTTGAGAATGGAAAAACTACCGTTCTTGTTACTTCAGTTCCGGAAGTAACAGGAGATGACGACATTTACATGGTAGGTGATTTCATGAGTGATGGCACTGCAGCAACCGATTGGAACGTGGGTGCAGGAACTTTCAAATTAACTAAATATGTTGATTCAGAGGGAGTTACAACGTACTATATTTCAGTCAAAGACCAAGATCCTACTTCAACCGGTGGAATTGGCGGGTTTAAGTTTGTTCGTGGGACTGACTGGCCCTTCGTTCAAAAGGATGCCGAAGGCAGAGAGCAATCTAATAATAGCATTCCAGCAGATACCAAATTCATTGAGTTCGAAATCGGTTCTTGGGCTGATTACAATCCTAAATTTGACTCACCATCAGTTGGAGCTTGTGTTTATGGAGAATCAAAAACAAATTTTGATGCTGGCAATACAGTTGATATCGCTGTCAACAACATTGGAGTTTCACATACTGGTGCAGCAGCAATTACCAGCACAGTTGTTACAGTTACCTCACCTACAGGTACTCAACTTTATAACAATAACTTTGGCGCGGTAACAAGTCTTGAAGCTTCGGTGGTACTTCCGGGAAATGCCCCATCAGGAATATACAAGATAAAAGTTGTCGTTACTGATGCTAACGGCCATAAAAACACACTTGATGACTTAAGCTCGGATGCTAAGACATTCGAAGTGGGCGCAACTTTCTCGTGTACAGCCACAGCACCTGCAGATAAAACCGTTTTATTAGTAAAAGCACCTAGCAATCAAACAGGTCTTTCTTTATACGTTACAGGCGATGGAGTTGGAGGTTGGAGCGAACCTGGTCAAGGAACCTCTGTACTCTTGACTGAAATTGGTAGCGGATGTTATAAAGCCGAAATTACCACATCTTCACTGGTTGATGGCGCTGAATTCAAGTTCTTCAACGGAATTGGCTGGAACCACGGGGAAACCTCGTTATGTGCTTCAAATAGATCACTTAACCTGGCTAGCGGTAGCAGCGATGTAATTACCTATACGATTAAGGGATTCCAATAACAGTTGGATATATTAAGAATGTAAAAGAGGCTGTTTTTGGAAAAACAGCCTCTTTTTATGATTAAACGCATAAGGATGACTGATCTTCGTACGCATTTCAAAAGTCATATACCTCCTTTTTCCTGCCAGTTTTCATAAAAAACAATCGGTTGTGCAACAAGTTGCGGAGATTTTGTTTCTTTGCAGTATGAGGTATATACAGGTTACAATCAAGGATATTGCAAGGGAATTGGGGATCTCCCCCTCTACCGTTTCAAGAGCGTTAAAAGATCATCCGGATATCAGCCCGGAGACCAAAAAAGCGGTTAACGCATTAGCCGAAAAGCTTAACTATCAGCCTAATATTGTGGCGCTTAGCCTGCGCCAGAGCAAAACCAACACGATCGGTGTTATCATTCCTGAAATTGTTCACTTCTTCTTCTCCACCATAATCAGCGGAATTGAAGATGTGGCCTATAGCGCAGGCTACAATGTTATCCTCGCGCAGTCAAACGAGTCCCTCCAGCGCGAAAAAACGGATATAAAAGCCCTTTTTAACAGCCGCGTGGACGGAATGCTCATGTCTATTTCCCGTGAAACAACGAATTTTGATCACATTGAAGCCATTCTTTCAAAAGGGGTTCCGATTGTGTTTTTTGACCGCGTACACAACAGCCCGCAGTCCAGTAAAGTTATTGTTGATGATTTTGAGGGCGCCAAAGAGGCTACTTTACACCTGATTGAGCAGGGCTGCAAACGCATCGCCCACCTGGAAGGCCCGCCAAACTTAGTGATCAGCAAGCAACGGCTCGAGGGGTACAAAACGGCCCTGACTCAGCATAAAATGCCAATTATCCCGGAATTGATCGTTTCCTGCCCTTCCGGAACGATTGAAGAAGGAAAAGAGGCAACCGAGAAGCTTATGGCTTTAAAGAACCCTCCGGATGCCATTTTCTCAACCAATGACCCCGCTGCGATGGGCGCCATGCAGGCTATCAAAGAGAAGGGCCTGAATATCCCCAAGGACATAGCTGTAGCCGGATTCAGCAACTGGTTCTTCAGTTCGCTGATGGATCCGCCCCTCACAACCGTTGACCAGCCCGGCTTTGAAATGGGCCAGGAAGCTGCACGTCTGCTGATCCGCCACATTGAATTGAAGGATAAGGATGGTGCGGAGCTTAGTTCAGAAACCAAAGTTCTGAAGACCCGCCTTATTGTTAGGGCGTCCTCGCTCAAGAAAAAATAGGCATTAGGAATTAGGCATTAGGAATTAGGCATTAGGGAAACATACTCTCCTAAATCCCCAATGCCCAATACCTATACATCTAAAAATCCCGCAATCGTTTTCGGAACTTCATCTAATCCCCGGCATGGTTAACCGGCTTAATTGCACTTACTTTAGGTGAATTTAAGTTCTCCTCCATGCTTTCAACCTCCTTAAGCCTGTCAGCCGGTGCCATTACAGAATGGAAGAAATCCCCGACCGGAATCACAGGCAAAACCACAAATGGTTTATTTAAGATCGAGTTTTATTCCGAGTCAATCGTTCGGGTTGTGAATACCCGGCAGGATTCGTTTACTGATTTTTCGTATGCCGTCATCGCTTCACCCCTGTCCTTATCTTTTGAGGCCTCGGAAAACGGTAATCATATTGAGCTGACTACCCGCTCGGTGAAAGTTGTTATTAACAAAACAGTATTCAGCATCTCCTTTAATTCAACAGGCGGAGAAGTTATCAACGAAGACGATCCTTTAGGAACACGCTGGAATGGCGGGCAGGTTGCTAATTATAAAAAACTTCAGGAGGGCGAGCGATTCATCGGCCTCGGAGAAAAGAACGGCCCCCTTGACCGCAAAGGCCGGGGTTATGTAAACTGGAACACGGATAACTTTGGCTATAGTCCGGATGCTGATCCGCTCTACAGTACCGTTCCTTTTTACATCGGCATCCATCATAATGTTGCTTACGGAATTTATTTCGACAACAGCTCACGCACACAATTTAATTTCGGTGCATCCAACGATCGTTTTGCAAGCTTCTCAGCCGATACGGGCGATATGAACTACTACTTCATCGGAGGTAATTCAGTAAGCGATATCATAACATCATACACACACTTAACAGGCCGCATGCCATTGCCTCCGTTGTGGAGCATCGGTTATCAGCAATGTCGGTACAGCTATTATCCCGACCGGGAAGTGATCAGCATTGCGGAGAATTTCCGCGAGCGCGATTTCCCGGGCGATGCCATTGTGCTCGACATTCATTACATGGATGCATACAAGATCTTCACCTGGGACCCGAAAACATTTCCGGATCCAAAGTCCATGATCGCCAAATTAAAAGAACATGGATTTGAAGTTGTGGTGATGTGTGATCCCGGCATTAAAATCGAAGAAGGGTATGAAGCGTATGAATCCGGTAAGAAAGAAGGTGTCTTTATAAAATATCCGGATGGAAAAGAATATTCCGGTCAGGTCTGGCCCGGCTGGTGCCACTTCCCCGACTTTACCAACGCCAAAACCCGCGAGTGGTGGGGCAACCATTTTAAAGATTATGTTGAGCTGGGTGTAGAAGGATTCTGGAATGACATGAACGAGATCGCTACCTGGGGCAATATGCTTCCGGATGTGATTGAGTTTGAAATGGAAGGCAACAAAGGCACCGCGCTTGAAGGAAGAAACCTGTTCGGGTTCATGATGTCGCGCAGCACGTATGAAGGCACTAAGAAATTGCTGAAAAATAAACGGCCGTTTAACTTAACACGTTCTGCGTATGCAGGCGCGCAGCGTTACACTGCCGTATGGACGGGCGATAACGTTGCGTATGATGCGCACATGCTCGCGGGCGTACGACTTGTGAACAGTATGGGCTTATCCGGCCTCGCTTTTACCGGATATGATATTGGCGGATTTGTGGGCAATGCCGATGAAAAGCTGTTTGCACGCTGGATGGCAATCGGAACCTTCTCTCCTTTCTTCAGAGGGCATTCGATGATCAACAGTCGTGATTCAGAGCCCTGGTCGTACGGAGAAAAAGTGGAAGAAATCTCGCGCAACTTCATGAAGCTTCGCTACCGGCTTCTGCCCTACCTGTATTCATTATTTTATGAAGCCAGCCAGACCGGTTTACCGATTAACAGAAGCTTAGCGATTGATTATACATTTGATGAATTAGTGTACGATCACCGGTATCACAATCAATACCTCTTCGGGCCATCGATTCTCGTTGCCCCGGTTGAAAGCACAAAAGATCTGTTAAAAGTTTATCTGCCCGAAGGCGACTGGTACGATTTGTTTACGGACGAGCATCATAAAGGAAACCGGGAGATTGTGGCAGATTGTCCGATGGAACAGTTACCCGTATATGTAAAAGGTTCTGCCATTATTCCAATGCGCGAGCGCGCGGGTATTAACACGCGGGATCAGGGTGATGTATTGGAAATACACATCTACAGGGGCGAAAAAGAAAACAGCTTTACATTCTATGAGGATGACGGCTCAAGCTTCGATCATGAAAAAGGCGCATTCGCAAAAAGAACACTTTCGTACACTCCGGCACAAAAGACATTCACGATTAGTAAAACAGAAGGAAGCTATTCCTCACTGTTTAAAAAGCTTAAGCTTTGTTTCCACGGGTTTGTCGGGATTGATTCGATTAACATTGGTAACAAGTCAGTGAAAATTGAAACAAAAGAATACCGGTTTGTTCAGCCGATCTCAAACTACGACCCTGTTGGCACTATGCCTGAAGGATTAAAAATCCCTGCCGTAAGTTTTATTGTAACAAATTACACTTCCGATCAGCTTATAGTCAGTTGGTAACTTCTAACCTTTACTCTGTTTAAAATATGTCATCGATCTCCAGTGCAAACAAACCCCGGCTAAACTTCTGGCAAATCTGGAATATGAGTTTTGGGTTTTTCGGAATCCAGTTTGGGTTTGCCCTGCAAAACGGAAACGCATCACGAATCCTTACAACATTCGGAGCTGATGTAGAACATCTCTCCTGGTTTTGGCTTGCGGCTCCCCTAACCGGCATGATCGTTCAGCCAATTATTGGGTATTACAGTGATCGTACCTGGACCTCTCTCGGCAGAAGGCGACCTTACTTTCTGGGAGGAGCGATTCTCGCCTCCATCGCTCTTATGTTTATGCCGAATGCAGATATTCTGGTTAACATTCTTCCTCCCCTGTATGTTGGTGCGGGGATACTCATGGTTATGGACGCTTCTTTTAATATTGCAATGGAGCCGTTCAGAGCACTTGTGGCTGATTTGCTGCCCTCCGATCAAAGGACACTTGGTTTTGCTGTTCAGACATTCCTAATTGGCCTTGGTGCTGTTGTTGGATCATGGCTCCCCTACATCTTTGCAGAATTTTTTAACGTGGCAAAAACTGCTCCGCAAGGTGAAGTTCCCTACAATGTTACATTATCATTTTACGTAGGCGCTGTAGTTTTCCTGATTGCTATTCTTGTTACAGTCGTAACTACACGAGAATTCCCGCCTGATGAGTATAATAAAGAAGACAATAAGAAAACTGCTTCGAAAAAAGGGCTTCTTCAGATTTTTGCCGACCTGGCAAACATGCCTAAGGCTATGAAGCAACTGGGCGTTGTTCAGTTTTTCTCCTGGTTCGCCCTCTTTTCCATGTGGGTATTTACAACACCTGCCGTAGCGTCACATGTGTACAGATTACCCATAACAGATACATCTTCTGAAACGTACCAGGATGCAGGTAACTGGGTTGGGATAATTTTCGGGGTGTATAATCTTGTTTCAGCAATCTATGCATTGTTTCTTCCTGCAATTGCTTTTAAAATTGGCAGGAAGCGAACTCATTCAATGTCATTGATAGCAGGCGGAATAGGATTGATCTCCATTTATTTTATTCATGATCCGTATTGGCTGCTATTATCGATGGTAGGGGTGGGAATGGCATGGGCGAGTATTTTAGCGATGCCGTATGCCATGCTTGCGGGCTCTATCCCAGCCCATAAAATGGGCGTTTACATGGGTATGTTTAATTTCTTTATTACTATGCCTCAAATTATTAATGGAATTATTGGCGGCCCGATAGTAAAATACGCTTACGGATCGCAGGCTATTTATAGTCTCGTTGCAGCTGGTGTATTCTTATTATTGGGTGCATTTTTTGTCAGGTATGTTGATGATCAAGACGATATAGTTAAAGCATAATCCATGAGATACTTAATCTTTCTGTTTACCATTCTGACAAGCACAACAAATGCTCAGGATTTCACTTCCACCATCCAAAAACTCTACGCTTCTCCGGAACAAACCTGGAATGAGCTGAAGGCCGCAGGCTCAATACCCTACGCAGCAGAGGATTCTGTCGCATTCCTGTACAAAGGCAATGCAACTTCCGTTACCTGGATGGGCGACTTTAACGGCTGGGGCTACGATAAAAAGTTTAAGAACTCAGGAAAAAAAATACCCAACAGCGATATCTGGATTTTAAGAACATCCCTTCCAAAAGATGCCCGGCTCGATTACAAAATCATGCTTAACGGAAACGACTGGATACTTGATCCCAACAACACCAATCAGCAATGGTCAGGTGTGGGTGGCGGGAGTCCAAACTCCGAGATTCGTATGCCCGCCTGGAAAAAAGATCCCAACACCATTGAACGTGAAGGAATTGCAAAAGGAAAAGTGCTGCCGGACATTTTATACAACAGTCCAACGCTGGGATACCAGATCATGTACAGCATTTACCTTCCCAACGGATATTCAACTAACCAGAAATACCCGGTAATCTATGTTACGGATGGATACGAATACTTACATGAACGCATGGGCAACATGCACACCGTATTAGATAACCTGATCGCAGATAAAAAGATCGAACCTGTTGTGGCGGTTTTTGTTGATCACCGCGAACCCGTTAACCGCTCCAACAACAAACGCATGGACGAGCTTGCGATGAATTCAAAATACCTGACGTTCTTCTCGGATGACCTTGTGCCGTTTATTGAATCAGCCTATTCGGTATCGAATGATCCGAAAGAAAGAGCGATTCTCGGCACTTCCATGGGCGGTTTAACTTCCGCTTATTTTGCATTTACCAAGCCTGGGGTTTTTGGAATGGCGGGTATTCAGTCCCCGGCCTTTTGGTATAAGACAGAAATCTATACCGTATGCGACAACCCGGAGAATCCGCCTGTGAAAATATTCCTGACCACGGGTGTGATAAACGATGCCCAGGATGGCGCCCGTAAAATGCGCGACATCCTTGAAAAAAATTCATGCGCATACCAGTATTCCGAAACAAACCAGGGTCACTCCTGGGGTAACTGGCGCGATACGCTTGATGACATCCTGATTTACTTCTTTCCGCCCAAGTGATTATCTTTGCTATAATTAATTAAAGCCTGCTTTCTCCTATGATCCAGAATTACGGACGACTATTCCTCCTGCTTACTGTTGTCACACTCTCAGCCTGTACATCAGGCAAAAAGCTTTACGAACGCGGTGCATATTACGAAGCCGTTATGACGTCCGTTCAAAAGCTGCGGCAGAATCCGGATCATAAGAAATCCATCGAAGCGCTTAAGAGCAGTTACCCGATGGCATTGGACTATTTACAAACTGACGCTGCCAACCAGATTGCCTCCAATTCGCCAAACAAGTGGCGCAACGCAATTGCTTCTTACGACAAGATCAACCAGATGTACGAGTCGATCCGTCAATCACCAAAAGCATTGAAGATCATTAAAGATCCTAAAAATTTCTATAATGAGATCGGGCCGTTAAAAGAGAAGGCCGCAGAAGAGAGTTACAACGCGGGCATTGACGCGTTAATGAGAGGAACCCGCGATGATGCTAAGAAAGCATACTACAACTTTGCCGATGCGCAGGGATTTTCACCCGGCTATAAAGATGTAGTCGAATATCTTGATAAATCAAAAGATGAAGCTACGCTCAAGGTAATTGTAGAGCAGGTGGCTGTTCCGGCCCGGTACAGCTTGTCGGGCGGTTTTTTCCAGGATAAGGTTGAAGAATTTTTACACCAGAATTATCCCGACCGCGGATTCATAAAATTCCTTACTCCGGAAGAAGCGCAGCGCATTAAGCTTGCGCGGATCGATCAGTATCTGAGGATTCAGTTCGATGATTTTTCGGTTGGCAATACAAATGTTACCGAACGCATCGAAACGATGAAGAAAGACAGTGTTAAGGTTGGTGAAGCCAAGGTTAATGGCAAGACTGTTCCGGTTTACAACACGGTTACCGCTAAAGTCACAACCGTTCGCAAGGAAGTTATCTCACGCGGGTTGCTGAGCATGATTGTGGTAGATGGAAAATCCAATGGCGTACTTACCCATAAAAAATTCTCCGGTGAATATACCTGGTACAGCACCTGGGCAAGGTTCAATGGCGATGAGCGTGCGCTGACGGAACAGCAGATTTCATTAACCAAGCGCAAGGAACTGCAGCCCCCGCCTGCGCAGGATTTATTTTTGTCGTTCGCAGATCCGATTTACAGTCAGCTTACCAACGGATTGCAAAGTTTTTACCGAAACTATTAACCTTTCGTTTTAGCCGGACATAAAATAACACCCCTGCGAAAACCATTTGGGTGCAACTTTGCGTTAGTATGTTAAACTCACCATGAAATCAGGAATCTTCCTATCGGCTTTGATGTTATTTGCGGGTATCTCCTGCGGACAGCGTTCGGCAGCCGATACAAGCAAAACTATGGCTACAGAAAAAAAAGAACAACCCGGCTTAGAAGTCGCCACGTTCGGCAACGGCTGCTTCTGGTGTACGGAAGCAATTTTTCAGCGCCTGAATGGAGTTGAAAAAGTAGTGTCAGGCTACTCAGGCGGGAAGGTTAAAAACCCTACCTATAAAGAAGTATGCAGCGGCTTAACCGGCCACGCGGAAGTTATTCAAATCACGTACAATCCTAACAAGATTTCGTTTGACGAGCTTCTCGAAGTGTTCTGGAAAACCCACGATCCGACAACCTTAAACCGCCAGGGGGCGGATGAAGGAACGCAATACCGTTCGGCTGTTTTCTATCATAATGATGAGCAGAAACGTTTGGCTGCGGAATACCGGAAGAAATTAGATGCATCAGGCGCATTTGACAACCCGATTGTTACGGAGATTACGGCTTTTACAGAATTTTATCCGGCAGAAGACTACCATCAGAATTATTTTAACCTGAATGGCACTGCACCGTATTGCTCGTATGTCATTCAGCCTAAGGTTGAAAAGTTCCAGAAAGTCTTTAAAAGTAAACTCAAAGTTCAATAATACCTTTCGAAGGAAAATTTTCACCTTTTATCCTATCAAATGCAACCCGGAGCGATGTTTGCCGTTATGGTAAGTGAGTAGAGTAAATCTTCTCATAGGTTTAGGTTTAGGTAAAACAAGAAGGCCCTGGGACGCAGGGCCTTCTTGCTTTTTATACCTTCCGGAAGGCTCATATTATTAATTGATTATCAATCAGTTAAGAGCTTTCTTAAAAAGCTTTTACTTGTTTCGGTCTTTGCTTTAATCACAAAAATTTAACCTGTATAACGGTACTTTTCATATCGGGTGTGTGAAGAAATTCCTCAACGGTGATGAAATGTTTCCACCCGTGTTAACCTTAATTAACCTTTGGCATCTCCCGTAACGGGCGTTAGCGATTATTCTTTTATGTTGTAGTTTCGCCTAAAATTCCGACCGTGCAACAGGACGTTATCATTATCGGGGGCGGCATTGTTGGCCTTGCCTCTGCCCTGCAACTCAAGCAGCAAAATCCTTCGCTGAAGATCACCCTTATTGAAAAAGAAAAAACGCTGGCGAAGCACCAGACCGGCAACAACAGCGGGGTTATTCACTCGGGTATTTACTACAAGCCGGGGAGCCTTAAGGCAACAAACTGTATCCGGGGTTATAACATGCTTATTGATTTCTGCCGGGCAAATGGCGTACCGTTCGACTTGTGCGGAAAGATCATCGTAGCAACCGAAGAAAAAGAAATACCCCTTCTTCAAAATCTTTTCACCCGCGGCCAGCAAAACGGACTGGCTGATATGAAAATGCTCAATGCCGGGGAGCTTAAAGAATATGAACCTCATGTAGCCGGCATTGCCGGTATTGCCGTTCCGCAAACAGGTATTGTAGACTATACTCAGGTTGCTCTTAAATATGCGGATAAGATTAAAGAACTGGGTGGTGAAATCATTTTAGGTGAACAGGTGATCGACATCCAGGCAGACGGAGAGCGATCTGTTATTGCTACTCAGAAAACCAATTACTATGCGAAGCTTATAATCAATTGTGCGGGCTTATATTCCGATAAAATTGCACGCCTGACGAGCAATCACGTGAACGTTAAAATTATTCCGTTCAGGGGCGAATACTTCAAGCTCAAAAAAGAAAAAGAGCACTTAGTTAAAAACCTGATTTACCCCGTTCCCGATCCGAACTTTCCGTTCCTCGGGGTTCACTTTACACGCATGATGAAAGGCGGTGTCGAAGCCGGTCCAAATGCCGTGCTTGCGTTTAGCCGTGAAGGGTATAAAAAGTCCGACATTAATTTCAGGGAACTTGCAGAGTCACTCGCATGGCCAGGCTTTCAAAAGGTAGCCGCGAAATACTGGAAGACAGGTGTTGGTGAGATGTACCGGTCGTTCTCAAAAGCTGCATTCACAAAAGCGTTACAAAAGCTTATCCCTGAGGTTCAGCAAAACGACCTGGAGGACGGTGGTGCTGGCGTTCGCGCGCAAGCGTGTGACCGCACCGGTGGACTGATCGATGACTTTATGATCCTGGAAGAAAAGCATGTTATCAATGTTTGCAATGCGCCCTCCCCGGCAGCTACCTCTTCCCTCTCTATTGGTGAGACAGTAGCCGGTTTGGCACTAAAACGTTTTTAGAACAACCGGAAAACAAGTCCGGTTTGAATGCCCCACACATCAATACTGTTGTAGTAGCGCTGGTATAATCCGCCTACGGTAATATAACCGTGCAGCGCAGAGGCCTGAAAAATCTGGTGCTGGTATTGTATGTTAAACTCCCGTCTCGGATTTAATCCTGAATCCCAGTCCTTGGCAAACCGGAATTCAAACCCTACTACCTTGCTTTGATCCGGAGCATGAACATTGAGCATGAATGAAGATTCGCTGAAGTACCTATTGTCTCCGAAAGCTTCCTGCATAAAGCCCGTGCCAACCCGGAAGGTGAAAAACCGGTTAGTGATCAGATTAAGCTGAAGCACTTGCCAGTCATTCGTGCGGATGTGCTTAAGGCCTTCCATGTCATCCTCGATCAAATAGCTCATTCTGAAGTCGGTCGAGAACAAACCCCAGTTCCCGCGGATACGCGGTTGAAGAATATAGTAGCTGGACGGCTTTACCGCGCCCTGTAACCCTACGTCAAAGGATATCATCGAGGGATAGTTTTCACGAGCCCGGATTTTGCTTGTGTGAAGTGATCCAAGCCCGTCAAACAAAAAGAAAAATACATCAAGTCCTAACCCATCACCATCATCAGAGTCGCTGCCGCTACTTTTGGATTTTTTTGAAGAATTATCTTTGGAAGCACTCTTAATTTCATCTACCTGCGCATACGTTTCACTCAGGCACAACAGTGCAATGCAAGCAAACAGTAATGGTTTCACGGGACGGGGGTTTTGCCTGATAATGCAATTTTAAAGCCAGATCAATAATGGTAATTTACGCGATTGTTTAATGATATCCGGGAGTTTAAAAACCTCATTTATTGTTACTATGGGCTATCTGACTTCCGGGTTATTTACATCACCCAAAACGCCAGCCCCTTCAATTCTGGTTTGGGTGAAATAGATATTATGACGTTTCCTGCCAAAGAAATATGTTGGGGCATAGTGAAATTCAACAGCATCGCCCAAATTGTATCTCCGTTGCATGGTGATCGTAACCTCTAATTCAATGTCTCCAATCCTGAGGCAGGGAATAAGCGTAGTAGAATCTTCGTTGTTAACACGTTCGGTACGATATTTATTGAAGCGGTCCGTAATAATTCCCTTGAGCACCGTCTTTTCGCCACCATTCCGAATCCTCGCATAATTCGTATACGTCTGGCCGCCAATGAGGCCCACTACACATACCCACATAATCATGAATGTGTATATGTACACCCGCTGGCTTTCATCAATAAAGAAAAGGAAAATAAGGGGCACGCAGCAAAACAGTCCAAGGACGACAATCATGCCGTATATCTGCCGGTTGATGAAACGGATGTCGCTTTCTGTAAGCGGTTCCGTTCTTTCATAAGAAAGCGCTATGTCTTTGCCAATCGCATCTACCTTTTTGCGGGCAGCATTTTCAATTCGTTTTCTCTTTGATTTATTGAGGCTTACAGCAAAAAATATAACACCAATAGCAATCAGCAGCAATCCGATGGGTCTGGAAATCAGGGTAACAAGAACAAAGAGCAGGTCCTCCCCGTTCTGCCACCAGCTTTGATAGTCGAAAAGAAGTAACACAGCACCCGGAAGGATAAAGAAAACTAACGTCTTAAGGATTATTCGAAGCCTGTCGTTCATTGTGGTTACGTTGTTGCATTACCTGAATTAATAATGAAGTTAAGAAATCCTCGTAATTTTTATACATTCAGTTCAGGGGTAATTTTTCATGAAATTCCTTACGACATTTTTGTATCTTTAGCCGTGGATAAACGAACAAAATATCATTTAGCAATTGAGGTTGATAAGCTGACAAACAGCATATTAAATACCATATCTGGTGATAGTTTTCCGACTGATGTTCATCCTATAACCAAGACCGACTTAAAAAATACAACTCCAAAAAACGGTTGGCTTTTCAGTTGGAAAAATGAGTCTAAACTAACTGACAGACAAGTTTTCAAACTGACAATTCGTAATAATCCAGACATTGTTCAAGGGCTCCTCAGCATCACTGATTTTGGCGACCATTATTATATACATCTCGTTGAGAGTGCTCCATTTAACTTAGGGAAAAATAAACTTTATGAGGGTGTTCCGGGAAATTTGTTTGCTTTTACCTGCAAGGTTTCCTGGGACAAAGGTTATCAAGGCTTCATTTCCTTTACTTCAAAGACAAAACTGATTGCCCATTACGAGAAAACTTTAGGAGCTACTCATGTAGGTGGTCATAAAATGGTAATCTTCCCTCAAGAATCTCTTAAATTAATCAAAAAGTATTATCCAACTTGACAAACAGAACTATGGGACATATTAAAGAACCAGAAGGAGTTGACTTCATTGTTGATTCAACACCCTTGACAACTGAGGATAAAAAAAGAATAACTGAGATAATTGCTCACTACAAAGTGACCGGGGAGAAAATGCTATTTGGAAAATCCAAAATAGAATCCCGTAGACAGAAAAAACACAAGGGGAAACCAAAAGTTCACCACCTGTCATGAATTGTACAAAGGGATGAACCAAATTTCTTTCTTCCTCACAGATTCTCCGCAGGGGCGCTGCGCCACATATTCCTATCTACTCCTAATTAATCAATATCCGTCTTGCTGGAGCAGGTGGAACTTGTTTCAGTGCTGTCTCCGCATACCCCATACTCAAATCTCCTCTCTAACACGTGTTTAGTGTTTGTACATTATCCGGCAGTTTAAAATCTCACTTATTATTGCCAATTTTGAGATAATCTAACCCTTACATTATGAAAGAAGTTACTGTTCAGGAATTAAAATCACTCTTAGATTCCAAGACCGATTTCCAATTGATTGATGTGCGCGAGCCGCACGAGTTTGACATCTGCAACCTGAACGGTGAGCTTATCCCGATGGCAGAAATCCCGCATAACGTTGACAAGATCGACCGCAGCAAGCAGGTTGTTATTCATTGCCGCAGCGGCAAACGCAGCGGTAACATGATTGCCTGGCTGGAGCAGAACCACGGCTTTGAAAATCTTTATAACCTCAGGGGCGGAATCTTAGAGTGGGCTAAGGAAATTGATCCGAGCATGCCCTCCTATTAACCCGGAGACTAACGCTTCCTGCTTTTACCTAACCGGCTCTAATCATGTTTGAATTCCTGGCAATAGCTTTATTGATCACGTTGCTTATCCTGCTGCTTACATTCAAAAGTGATGTGCAGTCGAGAATCTCTATTTTACAAACCCGCATCGATCAGCTTACCACTGAATTAAAGAGACACCGGGATTTACCCACAAAGGCGGAAGAACAAACGCCCGTCACACAAAAAACGGAAATACCCCTTATTGTTAAGGAGATTAAGCCGAAAATTATTGAAGTTCCTAAAGAGGAATCTGACCTTTCAAATCCGGTTAAGCCGGAAATTAACAAGCCACCGCTTGTTCAACAGCCTGTTAACCGCCCGCCTGTTGTTATTCAAAAACCTGCAGAACCTAAAAAGCCGGGGTTCTTTGAACGCAACCCTGACTTAGAAAAATTCATTGGTGAAAACCTCGCCAATAAAATCGGTATTGGAGTGCTGGTGCTGGGAATCGGGTACTTTGTGAAGTATGCCATCGATCAGGACTGGATTGGTATTTACGGCCGCGTATTCATCGGCATTTTATGCGGTGGATTATTATTGGGCCTGGCCCATTGGTTGAGAAAGTCGTTTGCTGCGTTCAGCTCGGTGCTGGTTGGCGGTGGAATTGCCGTTTTATACCTGACGATTGCCATTGCGTTTCACGAATACCAGATCTTCAGTCAAACGCTGGCCTTTATCCTGATGGTGATCATCACCGGGTTTACTATTCTTTTAGCTATCCGTTACAACCGTGTTGAGCTTGCCGTGCTGGCCATCCTGGGCGGGTTTGGTTCGCCCTTTATGGTGAGTACAGGCGAAGGAAATTATGTTGTGTTGTTCAGCTACATCATAATCCTGGATGCCGGCATGCTCCTCCTTGCCTATTACAAGAAATGGAATCTTGTCAACATCGTTTCGTATGCATTCACCTTGCTTTTATTCGGCTCGTGGCTGGGCGCAAAATTTGAAAGCGGGAATGCTTCCATGGTTCAGGGTGCACTGATTTTTGCAACGCTTTTCTATTTCATCTTTTTCGCCATGAACATTGTGAACAATATCCGTGAAAACACGAAGTTCCGGGCATTGGAAATTTCGCTCCTGTTAAGCAATACATTCTTTTACTATGCCGCAGGCATGGTTATTCTCTCCGGAGAAACAGCGGAAGCATACAAGGGGTTGTTTACGGCAGCGTTGGGCGTTTTCAATTTCATTTTTGCTTACCTGTTGTATAAAAACCAGCACGTTGACCGCAACCTGATCTTTATGCTGATCGGGTTGGTACTCACGTTCATCAGCTTGGCTGCTCCTATTCAATTGGAAGGCAATTACATCACCCTTTTCTGGGCTGCAGAGGCGGTGCTGCTGCTTTGGCTTTCGCAGAAATCAGGGATTACGCTCATGAAAGGCGCATCGGCCATTGTTACCGTGCTGATGCTGATCAGCCTGATCATGGACTGGAGAATTTTGTATTACGATTATTCACCGGGCATAGCGTCTATGAATATAATCCTGAACAAAGCGTATATCACCGGAATTGTATCGGTTATTTCAATTTCATTGTCGTTGTACCTGATCCGTTCTGAAAAAGATTTTAAAGAATACATTGGCCCATACAAGGTACTGTTAACCCTTTGCGGGCTCGGGGTTTTATATACGTCACAATTTTTAGAACTTCAATATCAGCTCAACAACTACATTGATGATAACGCAACCATCGTTACCATCATCGGAACGTACAATATGCTGTACGCTGCCGGATTGTTATTAGCCATACCGAAGCTCGTTCATAAAGATCAGCAGGAAGAAGCTGCTGCTTTTCTGGGGGTTGTCTGCATATTCGTGTTCTTAGTGTTCTATCATGTACATTTTATCAATGCCCGCGATAATTTCGCGATCTACCACAGCATTCCGGTCACCGGTTTTGCGTTTCACTATATCTTCATGGCGTTACTGTTATTCATTGCGGTCATTTCCCTCCGGAGTTTTCAAAAACTGGAAGACATCAACGCAAAAACCTTCCAGGCGTATTCCTGGTTCTACGTGTTCTTCTTTGTATTTGCAGCCAGCGCTGAGCTTGATCACCTTGTTGTGCTTGTAGGCGCCTCCGATTTTGAATCACTCCTTCATGTATTGAATCAGAATCATAAGATCGGTTTCCCGATATTGTGGGGAATCGCATCGTTTATCCTGATCGCGGTAGGCCTCAAAACGAAAAAGAAGCATTTGCGGATCATTTCGCTTACACTGTTATTGATAACGCTTCTTAAGTTATTCCTGGTGGACATCCGCGGTATTTCTGAAGGCGGGAAGATTGCCGCATTCATCTCATTGGGTGTATTGCTGCTTGTGGTTTCCTTCATGTATCAGCGAATAAAGCGGTTGCTGCTGGCGGATGAAGCGGAAGTGAAACCTGAAAACAATGATTCTTTATGAGAAGGTTTGTACTCATACTCGTGTTTGGTATTTTATCGCCACCACTGCTTGCTCAGGAATTCAGCGCCACGGGAAAACTGGAACCTGTAACGACAGACGGATTCTATAAAGTTTTCCTGTCACCGGCAGAAGCAACTTATCTGAACGAAACCCTGACGAATGCACGGATACTCGATTCAGGAAATAACGAAGTTCCCTATTTGTTAATAGAAGAAAGCCCGGTATACCTGCAGCGGTTTTTTAAAGAATACGAAATACAATCTAAGAAAATAACTCCCGGAATTTCCACTGTCGTAAGGCTGCATAATCCGGAGCAAACGCCCATTAACAACATCAGCTTACTGGTAAAAAATGCAGAAGCAAAAAAAACCGCCACCGTTACCGGCAGTGATGACGGAAAACAGTGGTTCGTGGTCCGTGAGAATTTTACCTTCCACCCTGTCAGCAATGCAAACGCGGTTGCCGAAGTTCGCGCAATTGAATTCCCGTTAACCAACTACACCTATTACCAGCTTGAAATTTCCGATTCCGCCAGCGCACCATTTAATATTCTGAAAGCGGGTTATTACGATAAATCGGTTACGCAGGGCCTCTTTACAAGCGTACCGGATTCGGCTTCCATTTCAACTCATACGCTGGAAAAACGCACGTACATCAACGTAAAATTCCGGGAAGGGCAGATTGTTGATAAACTGGAGCTGAGCATGACGGGAACAGCTTTCTTTCAGCGATCCGGGTTTGTTACCGTGGAGCATGTCAGAAAAGTTAAAAAACGCGAGGAACGATACACGGAGCGCATCGAAAACTTCACGGTGCGGGCCGGCCAGACAACCGTTATCACCTTCACCGGGCTTAAAACCAACAACCTGACGCTTTGCATTGAAAACGGTGATAACCCTGCGCTCTCCATTGAAGAACTGAAAACATACCAGTTGAACCGTTACCTGATCGCCTGGTTAACGAAAGGGCAAGCGTACAGGATAGGGTTTAAAGGGAAAGCCATACTTCCGCCAAGCTATGACCTTGCATACTTTCGCGACAGCATTCCCTCAAATGCGCAGGTATTGAAAGTAAACAGTCTTGAGCCGGAGCCAAAACCAATCGTTTCAGATGATCCCACGTTCTTTACAAGCAAGACCATCATCTGGATTGCGATCGGGGCTGTAATTATCCTGCTTGGATATATGTCGCTTAAGCTGGTTCGGGAAGCGGGCAATACGGAAAAGGATTTATAGCAGGTGTACAATATCAACCGGGCTATGTGTACTTTTTGCATCGATATATGTGAAATATATGCAACAGGTGTATATATTCGCGCGTTGCATGCAATTGGGTTGGCTCCGTGGAGAGTGACGTACAAGACGAATAAGTTTCGGTCGACAAAAAACAATAAATGGTTAAGAGTAAAGAAGAAAGGATTGGAATAAAAGTCACGCTGACAGCATTAGTAATTTGGGTTCTAGCAAGTGTAACTTTATTTACAATTTCAGCCGGTGTCGTTCCTATTGACAATTTTTCAGCAAAAGGACTCTTAAAACTTTTCATCGTTATTCTTTCGACAATATTTTGGGGTGCAAGAGCTGGGAAAGAAATTATAAAAGATAATAAGCATGACGACCTTACAGGTATAAAGACAGTATTCATAATCCTACTGACATTTTTAATACTTACTTTTCTCTTTGACGGAGATTTTTCAGAAATCATGGAGAACAAGCATACTTTAACAAATGCAGCTAAAGGACTTCTATTTTACATATTTATTCAATTAATACCGACAATAATTACTGGAATCATTATTGGCAGACGAATAAAGAAGCTGGGACATAAAATAATGACTCAGCAATTCGGGCGGAGAGAAAAATGAAAAATAAATTAAACTTTATGGAGTTGGGTTTCTTAACCAGCGACAAGGACTTAGACTTTAAATTTAACCGCTGACAATGAAAGACTCGTTGACAATTAACGGACGAAACCCAACAGCATGCAACAAAAGTAGCTGTTGCACAACTATCCCCTACAGTAGAATTTTCGGCTGAAA
>CAZIGG010000002.1:46542-60621 GCA_964538575.1 uncultured Roseivirgaceae bacterium | reverse complement strand
AAAAACTTTGTCGGCTACAGCGATGAGTGCTGGGGGCTTACCGCGAGTGACAGTCATCAAGGTTACCATGCGCATGCACCTGGGCAAGACGATTTAGGAGTTATTACTCCTACAGCAGCCTTATCCTCTTTCCCCTATACTCCGGAAGAATCGATGAAGGCTTTGAAGTTTTTTTATTATAAAATGGGCGATCGCCTTTGGGGCGAGTATGGATTTTATGATGCCTTCAATGTTACCGCTGACTGGTATGCGAGTTCATACCTCGCCATCGATCAGGGGCCTATTGTTGTGATGATCGAAAACTATCGCACAGGCCTGCTCTGGAATTTGTTTATGTCTGCCCCGGAAATACAGACCGGGCTGACTAACCTTGGATTTACCTATTAACTTTTTTTAAGAAGGCAACACACGAAAAACTTAACCTTTAACCATTTTATACGATGAGGCATACATCCCTTTACGCGCTCGTTTTATTAATCATTTCATCCTGTACTGCTCCGCCTAAAAAAGAAGAAGCAGTAAAACCGGTAGAAAATGATACGCTGGCCATTAGTGAAGATTCGCTGTTGACACTGGTGCAGTACCAGACCTTCCAGTATTTCTGGGACAATGCCGAAACAACCTCGGGTCTCGGGAAGGAGCGTACGCACATGGATAATATTTACCCGGCCAGCGATCAAACCGTTGTCACTACGGGCGGATCAGGATTTGGACTGATGGCCATCCTGGTGGGAATTGAGCGGGGCTTCATTACCCGTGAGCAGGCGCTTGAGCGGTATACCAAAATTGTAAACTTTTTGGAGAAAGCTGATCGTTTTCATGGCGCATGGCCGCACTGGCTGGAAGGCACAACCGGAAAGGTTAAGCCGTTTGGCAGAAAAGATAATGGAGGTGACTTAGTGGAAACTTCATTTCTTATTCAGGGATTGATCACCGTGCGCGAATATTTCAAGGACGGCAATGAAAAAGAAAAAGCGCTTGCCGCAAAAATCGATAAGCTCTGGCGCGAGGTTGACTGGACCTGGTACACGAACGGCAAGAATGTTTTATACTGGCACTGGTCGCCCGAGTACAACTGGGAAATGAATTTTCCGATTGGCGGGTATAACGAATGCCTGATCACGTACGTACTGGCGGCAGCCTCCCCGACACATTCCATCAAACCGGAAGTGTACCACCAGGGCTGGGCGCGAAACGACAGTATTAAAACCCACCGCGTGTTCTATGATCTTCCGACTGTACTCGACCACTTCGAAGGCAGCGATGATCCGGTAGGGCCGTTATTCTGGTCACACTATTCTTATCTCGGGCTTGATCCCCGCAACTTAACAGACCGGTATGGCGATTACTGGAAGCTGAATCAAAACCATTCGTTAATTCAGTACCGGTATTGTGTGGATAATCCAAAAGGATATGAAGGCTATGGCCCGGATTGCTGGGGCTTAACGTCAAGCTATTCAACCGTTGGGTATGCCGGGCATTCACCTTCTAACGATTTAGGGGTCATTTCTCCCACCGCAGCGCTTTCCTCCTTTCCATATACCCCGAAAGAAAGCATGCAGTTCCTGAAATTTATTTATGCCCCTTCGCGCGACAGCCTGGTAGGCAAGTATGGCCCGTACGATGCGTTCAGTTTTTCAAAAGACTGGTACTTGCCCCGTTACCTGGCTATTGACCAGGGTCCGATTTCTGTAATGATTGAGAACTACCGCACCGGCCTGCTCTGGAAATTATTCATGCAGGCACCCGAAGTCCGGGCCGGACTTAAAAAATTAGATTTTCAGATCACCAACAATTGATAAGCCCTTTTAATCCTATAAAAATCCTGCCATGAAATCACTACGAATTACTGTTTTCCTTTCACTGCTGATGTTTGTTTTCGCGTGCTCAACGCAGGACAAAAAAAATGCAAAAGATCCGTATGCCGCCCGGGTCGACTCGCTGCTTAGCCTGATGACCTTACAGGAAAAAATCGGTCAGCTTAACCTGCCCGGTGCCGGTGATTTTGTAACCGGCCAGGCACAGAACTCCGACATCGCCAGGAAAATCGAGCAGGGCATGGTGGGCGGACTCTTTAACATTAAAACCGTAGCCAAAATTAAAGAAGTGCAGCGCATTGCCGTTGAGAAGAGCCGGTTAAAAATTCCGTTGCTCTTTGGAATGGATGTGATCCATGGGTATGAAACGGTGTTCCCGATTCCGCTCGGTTTAAGCTGCACGTGGGATATGAAGCTGATCGAACGCAGCGCGCGCATTGCGGCACAGGAAGCAAGCGCGGATGGTATCTGCTGGACGTTCTCTCCCATGGTTGACATTGCACGCGATGCACGCTGGGGCCGTATCGCTGAAGGCAGCGGTGAAGATCCGTATCTCGGAAGCGTGATTGCACAGGCTATGGTAAGAGGTTACCAGGGGAACGATTATACTTCCAACAGCTCAATCATGGCGTGCGTGAAACACTACGCCTTGTATGGCGCTTCAGAAGCCGGCCGCGATTACAACACAACCGACATGAGCCGGGTGCGCATGTATAACGAATACTTCCCTCCTTACAAAGCTGCGGTTGAAGCCGGTGCCGGAAGCATGATGGCATCGTTTAATGAAATTGATGGTGTGCCCGCAACTGCAAACAGGTGGTTATTAACCGATGTGCTGCGCAATGAGTGGAACTTTAACGGTTTTGTAGTCTCGGATTACACAGGCATTACAGAAATGATTGATCACGGCTATGGAGAAGATCTCCAGGATGTTTCTGCCAAGGCATTAAAAGCCGGCCTTGACATGGATATGGTTGCCGAAGGTTTCTTAAAGACACTGGAAGAATCGTTAAAAGAAGGAAAGATAACCGAAGAAGATATCAATAAAGCCTGCGCGCGAATCTTACGAGCCAAATTTGAGCTTGGCTTATTTGCCAATCCTTACAAATATTGTGATGAAGAACGGGCGAAGAATGAAATCTTCACACAAGCTAACCGCGATGAAGCACGCAGTATTGCAGCGCAAAGCTTCGTGTTGCTGAAGAATGATAAAAACATTTTACCGCTGAAGAAATCAGGAACCATTGCCCTGGTGGGTCCGTTGGCAGACGCAAAAGAAAACATGCCCGGAACGTGGAGTGTGGCAGCCAAATTTGATAAAGCAATCTCCCTGCGGGCAGGGTTGGAAAAAGCGTTAGGCGGCAGCGCCAAAATCGTTTACGCAAAGGGTGCGAACATCGATGAAGACTCTACCTTTGAAAAACATGCAACAATGTTTGGAAAGGCGTTGGGCCGCGATAAGCGTTCTGCAGCCGCCATCCGCGAAGAAGCGTTAAAAATTGCACGCAGTGCAGATGTTATTGTTGCAGCGCTCGGGGAGGCTTCTGAAATGAGCGGTGAAGCGTCAAGCCGAAGTAATATTGAAATACCTGAAACTCAAAAAGAATTACTTAAAGCATTGCTGGCAACCGGCAAACCGGTTGTGCTTGTATTATTTACCGGCCGTCCGCTGGCGATCAAGTGGGAATCGGAGAATGTTCCGGTAATCTTAAACGTGTGGTTTGGCGGAAGCGAAGCGGGTGACGCGATAGCCGATGTTCTGTTTGGCGATGTGAATCCTTCCGGGAAGCTTACCACAACGTTCCCGCAGAATGTCGGTCAGGTGCCCATGTATTATGGTCAGAAAAATACCGGCAGGCCGTTGGGCGAGGGTCAATGGTTTCAGAAATTCCGCTCCAATTACTTGGATGTTTCAAACGAACCGGTTTATCCTTTCGGATACGGCTTAAGCTATACGTCATTTAAGTACAGCGATATTACACTCGACAAAACGGAAATGACAGGTTCGGATTCCCTGAACGTTTCAATTGAGGTTTCCAACACGGGCGCACGCGATGGAAGCGAGGTTGTTCAGCTTTACATCCGCGACCTGGTGGGTTCCGTAACACGTCCGGTAAAAGAACTTAAGGCATTCAACAAAGTGATGCTTAAGGCTGGTGAAAAGAAAACCGTTACATTCACGCTGAGTACAAAGGATTTGTCTTTTTACAAAGGCGATCTTAGCTTTGGCTACGAACCCGGCAAGTTTCATGTATTCGTGGGCGGCAACTCACGCGATGTGAAACAGGCGGAATTTTCAGTGAAGTAATTCCAAGTATAACCTAATCCCCTAACCTGTTGACGATGAAAGGCCTCGAACTGTACGACTATATTGTATTTCTCTTTTATTTCCTGGTCGTATCGATTTACGGGTACTGGGTTTACAACCGCAAGAAGAAAGCCCGTCTTGACTCGAAAGATTTCTTCTTAGCCGAGGGTTCACTTACGTGGTGGGCCATTGGCGCTTCGTTGATCGCCTCAAATATTTCAGCAGAGCAAATGATCGGCATGAGCGGGTCCGGCTTTAAGCTGGGGCTTGCAATTTCGGCTTACGAATGGATGGCCGCTGCGACACTCATTATTGTTGCCGTCTTCTTTATGCCGGTTTATTTGAAGAATAAAATCTTCACGATGCCGCAGTTCCTGAGTCAACGCTACAACGAAAAGGTAGCCATGATCATGGCGGTATTCTGGCTGGCGTTATACATTGTCGTAAACCTGATGTCTATTCTTTACCTGGGCGCCCTTGCGATCAGCGGGATTTCCGGGTTAAGCGTTTTTGTTTGCATTCTCGGGCTGGCAATTTTTGCGATCATTATAACCCTGGGCGGGATGAAAGTTATTGGTTATACCGATGTGATCCAGGTTTTCTTTTTAGTACTGGGCGGACTCGTTGCAACCTACATCGCCCTGAACCTGATCTCAGACGGACAAGGTGTGGTGCAGGGCTTTTCCATGCTGACTAACGGAGCATCCGAACATTTTCACTTGATTTTTGATAAGGATAACCCGAACTACATGGATCTTCCCGGTCTTAGTGTATTGATCGGTGGAATGTGGATTGCCAATCTCAGTTATTGGGGATGTAACCAATACATCACACAACGTGCGCTGGGTGCATCGTTACCCGTTGCCCGTTCCGGACTTTTGTTTGCGGCTTTCCTGAAAATGCTGATGCCGGTGATTGTTGTGATTCCGGGTATTGCGGTTTACTACATTATTAAGGAGAACATTCCGGGCATCAGCGCAGGCAACATGCTCACCGCGTCTGGCGTTCAGGATCCGAACAAAGCATACCCTGCTTTACTGGGATTATTACCGATGGGATTAAAAGGACTTTCATTCGCTGCGTTAACGGCTGCTATCGTTGCTTCACTTGCGGGTAAGGCAAATAGTATTGCTACAATCTTTACTTTGGATATTTACAAGAAAGCCTTCAATCAAAATGCAAGCGAATCGAATCTCGTAAATGTTGGCCGCGTTTCGGTAATCGTTTCAATGTTAATGGCCGTTATGTTGTCGTTGATCGTTGGTGAAGCCTTAATGGGAGAAGGCAAGCAGGGATTCCAGTACATCCAGGAATACAGCGGCTTTGTATCGCCCGGCATCTTCGCGATGTTCATTTTAGGATTCTTCTGGAAAAAGACAACCTCCAATGCCGCGCTTTTTGCAACCATTGGCGGATTCATCTTCTCGGTAATTCTCAAATTCCTTCCGCAGTGGGTAGATCTTTCACCGCTTTACGAATTCGGTTTTGCCATCGCGAATGCACAAGGCGTTTATGAAATCCCGTTTATGGACAGAATGCTGATTGTGTTTATACTCAGCGTTACCGGTATGTATATTATCAGCATCTATGAAAACAAAAGAGGCGTGGTTGCAAAAGGCCTGGAGGTAGATGCGGGTATGTTCAAGGTATCTGCTTCGTTTGCCGTGGGTGCATTGATTATTGTTGTATTGCTTGTTGCTTTGTACTCCGCATTCTGGTAGATCAGTGGTCAATTCATAATTCTAAGAATCCCCCAAAAGGGGATTTTTGTTTTTATCCCCTTTCCTTGCCATTCGCATAACCTTATACCCACTTCTCCGAAAACCCGGAAAAATTAAAACGTTCTGCTTACTTTACTCATCATAATGTTGTAACCAACCACTATGAAGAGAAGAGACTTTGTACAGCTTGCAGGACTTGGGTTTGGAGGAATGGTGCTTCCCCTGTCCGGTTTCGGAAACCAGATTGCGGAAGAGGCCTTACTTGACTTCCCGCTGATTGCCTCACAAAAGAAAGAACTGGCAGATGCTGCCCTCAACACTGCAAAATCGAGCGGTGCTACGTATGCAGATGTTCGCATTGGCCGCTACCTGAATCAGTTTATCAGCACCCGTGAAAATAAAGTTCAGAATATTTCGAATACGGAATCGTACGGAGTTGGCATCCGGGTTATTGCAAACGGAACCTGGGGATTTGCCTCGACCAATAATGTAACACCCGATGGAATTAAAAAGGCCACCGAGCGTGCCGTAGCCATTGCAAAGGCCAATTCAAAATTTCAGAAAGAACCAGTTAAACTTGCCGCGGTACAGGCTTATGGTGAGGTCACCTGGAAAACACCGATCAAACAAAATGCATTTGAAGTTAAGACTTCTGACAAAACCGATCTGTTGCTTAGTGTCAATGCGGCAGCATTGACGAATGGCGCAAGCTTTGTGAACTCCAATCTTTTCCAGATAAACGAACAAAAGTATTTCGCCTCAACCGATGGCTCATACATTGATCAGGATATTCACCGCATCTGGCCAACGTTTTCCGTACAAGTGATCGACCGGGCTTCCGGTAAGTTCAAATCACGCGATGCATTAAGCGCACCGATGGGATTAGGCTATGAATACCTCACGCCAAATGATGCGGAAAAACTGGACGCCCCGGGCGGAATGTACCTCTACCGTAACAACTACGACATGGTAGAAGACGCTACGATTGCCGCACAACAGGCAAAAGAAATGATCTCCGCAAAATCGGTTGAGCCGGGCAAGTATGATATGGTGCTTGAGCCCAATCACCTGGGGTTGACCATTCACGAATCCGTTGGCCACCCGACTGAGCTTGACCGCATCTTAGGGTATGAGGCCAACTATGCCGGAACAAGCTTTGCAACCTTAGACAAATTGAAGTCGGGCAGCTTCAAATACGGAAGCAACATCGTTAATATTTTTGCAGATAAAGTTCAGCCGGGATCTCTTGGCGCGGTTGGGTATGACGATGAAGGTGTAAAGTGCAAGCGCTGGGATATTATTAAAGACGGAATTTTTGTAAACAGCCAGGCGATCCGCGATCAGGCACATATCCTGGGGGAAAAAGAATCCCACGGCTGCTGTTACGCGCAAAGCTGGAACGATGTTCAATTCCAGCGCATGCCAAACGTTTCGCTGGCACCGGGTAAGGAAGCTTATTCATGCGGACAAATGATTAAAGACGTTGAGAAAGGAATTTACATTGCCGGGCGCGGATCGTTCTCGATCGATCAGCAGCGCTACAATTTCCAGTTTGGCGGAACCGTGTTTTATGAAATCAAGAACGGCCAGATTGCCGGCATGCTGAATGACGTAGCGTATCAATCCAACACCCAGGAGTTCTGGAACAACTGCGTAAAAATTTGCGATGAAAAAGACTACCGTTTGTTCGGCTCGTTCTTCGATGGCAAAGGTCAGCCTTCACAAGTATCAGCCGTATCGCACGGAAGTGCAACGTCACGCTTTAATGGTGTGAACGTGATTAATACAGGAAGAACCATTTAACCTAATCATACATGAAAAGACGCGACTTTATACAGATTGCCGGAATGAGCGCAGGCGCGATGATGCTGCCCTTCACTTCATTCGGTGAATCGGTTGACCCGATGCGGCTGCTCGACCCGCTGATGGATACTGCGGAGAAGAAACGGCTTGCCGATATCGCACTCAACACAACCAAATCATTAGGCGCAACCTATACGGACGTCCGTATCGGACGATACCTGAACCAGTTTGTCAGTACCCGCGAAAAGAAAGTTCAGGGCATTGCCAACACAGAATCGTTTGGCGTTGGGATTCGCGTGATCGCGAACGGAACGTGGGGTTTTGCCGCAACCAACAACGTAACACCCGAAGGCATGAAGAAAACTGCCGAACGTGCCGTTGCCATTGCAAAAGCAAACTCAAAATTCCAAAAACAACCGGTACAGCTTGCCGCCACGCAGGCTTATGGAGAAATAAGCTGGAAAACCCCGATCAAAAAGAACGGATTTGAAGTTCCGGTAAAAGATAAGGTTGATTTGCTCATGGCCGCGAATGCAAAAGCATTGGAGAAAGGCGCAACGTTTATTAACAGCCAGATATTCATGGTGAACGAGCAAAAATATTTTGCTTCTTCTGAAGGCTCCTATATTGATCAGGACATCTACAGAATTCTTCCGGGTTTTAACGTTACGATGACCGACAAAGCATCCGGTACTTTCAAAACCCGTTCATCTTTCAGCTCACCGGTAGGAATGGGATATGAATACTTAGACGCCAGGCCGGAAGATAAAATTCAATCTCCGGGAGATATTATTCTCTACAACAAATCATACGATATCATTGAAGATGCCGGTAATGCAGCCGAACAGGCAAAACAAATTCTTGCTGCCAAATCCGTTGAGCCCGGCAAGTACGACTTAGTTCTGGAGCCTTCCCATTTATGGTTGACAATCCACGAATCCGTTGGCCATCCGACTGAGCTTGACCGTGTTTTAGGCTACGAAGCAAACTATGCAGGCACAAGTTTCTTAACGCTTGATAAGTGGCAGTCCAAGAACTTCAAGTTTGGCAGCGAGATTGTAAACATCAAAGCTGATAAAACAGAAGTCGGATCATTGGGCGCTGTCGGGTATGACGATGAAGGCGTGAAGTGCAAGCAGTGGGATATTATTAAAGACGGTATTCTTGTAAACTACCAGGCCACCCGTGATCAGGTTAACATCATCGGTCAGAAAGAATCGCACGGCTGCTGTTATTCACAAAGCTGGGCAGATGTACAGTTCCAGCGCATGGCGAACATTTCTTTACAGCCAGGCAAGCAGGAATTAACTCCGGCCCAGATGATTGCAGGCATTGAAAAAGGAATCTACATTGTAAAAGATTCTTCTTTCTCCATCGATCAGCAACGCTATAACTTCCAGTTTGGCGGAGTTCTGTTCTTCGAAATCAAAGAAGGAAAAATTGCAGGCATGCTGAAAGACGTTGCGTACCAGGCCAACACGCAGGACTTCTGGAACTCATGTTCACAGATTTGTGATCAGCGTGATTACCGGTTAGGCGGTGCCTTCAATGACGGCAAGGGCCAGCCCGGTCAATCCAACGCGGTGTCGCACGGCTCAGCAACAGCACGCTTTAACGGGGTAAACGTAATCAACACCGGAAGAACTATATAAAATAATACATCAAAAATCTTTAAATCGTAAATCATTTATGGCAATACTCTCAAAAGAAGAAGCTAAGAAGATACTTGAAAAAGTAATTGGCCTCTCCACCGCGGACGGGTGCTCAGCAAGTCTTGGCGGACAGGAGCGCGGCAACATCCGGTATGCGCGCAACAGTGTTAACACTTCAGGTGAAAACAGTAATACTTCGTTAAACGTACAATGCTACTTCGGGAAGAAATCCGGTGCAGCCAGCATCAACGAATTCGATGATGCCTCGCTGGAAAAAGTAGTAAAGCGCGCACAGGAAGTTGCCCAACTTGCTCCTGAAAACCCTGAATTCATGGAACCGTTAGGCCCGCAAACCTACGGCCCGGATTCTAAAACATACGCTGAATCGACTGCGAACATCAAGCCCGAATACCGCGCCCAGGTTGCTGCCGACAGCATCAATCCTGCTGTTGCAAAAGATGTTACAGCAGCCGGATACCTGGAAGACAGCAAAGGTTTCTTTGCGATTGCAAACAGCAAGGGATTGTTTGCGTATAACAAAGCTACCGATGTTGATTTTACCGTTACCATGCGCACCAACGATGGCACCGGTTCGGGCTGGGCATCTGCCACACATAACGATGTGAGCAAAATTAACCCTGCAATGATTTCAAAACGCGCCATCGATAAAGCTGTTATGTCGCGCGAAGCAAAAGCGATTGAGCCTGGTAAATATACAGTAGTACTTGAAGCTTCCGCTTCCGCTGACCTGATCCGATTAATGCTCAACTTAAATGCCCGCACAGCCGATGAAGGCCGCAGTTTCCTGTCTAAAAAGGGTGGTGGCACCAAGCTGGGCGAAAAGCTTGTTGACGAACGCGTAAACATCTACACCGATCCCTGGAGTGAAGATGTTCCTTCTTCTGTTTGGTCAGGCGATGGCCAGCCACGACAGAAAGTTGATCTTATAAAAAATGGCGTTGTTGCCAATTTATTTTACGATCGCTACTGGGCTTCCCAAAAAGGAGTTGCCCCAATGCCATTCGGAGGAAATACAATTATGGAAGGCGGATCTGCTTCTGTTGAAGACATGATCAAGGACACCAAGAAAGGAATTCTGGTTACCCGTTTCTGGTACATTCGCCCGGTTGATCCGCAGACATTATTGTATACCGGTCTAACCCGTGACGGTACTTTCTACATTGAGAACGGAAAGATCAAGCATCCGATCAAGAACTTCCGTTTCAATGAAAGCCCGATCATTATGCTGAATAACCTGGAGACACTCGGTAAACAGGAGCGTGCCGTGACCAGCGAGGGAAGCCCGAATTCCTTCATGCCGTCAATGAAAATCCGCGACTTTACCTTCACCAGTCTTTCAGATGCGGTGTAATCTTTAATCGACCCTCCGCTAAGGTCAATCGTCATGTTGAGCGAAGCGAAACATCCCGCAATTCAGAACACTAAAACGGGATTCTTCGCTTCGCTCAGAATGACGATTTTTTTTACAGTGACAAGAGGTTGTTTTTCTGTTTTAATCAAATCCGCCTGTATAAATTTACGGGTTGAGTTAACCTGAAAATCTCAACTTGTAATGAAATTATGAAAGGCAGTCAGACCAAATTCTTCTTCACCCGCCTGCAATATGAATCGGGTGACTGGGACGTTGATCAGCGCATGCCCTCCAACGTATTGAACTCACTTGTTGAATATACTACCCTGCCGGTGGATACCCAGGAAAACATCGTATCGCTTAGCTCGGATGCAATTTTTAATTGCCCCTTCTGTTATTTAAGCGGACATAAACTTGTCGAGTTCACGGTACAGGAACGTACCAATTTTGAAAAGTATGTAAACAACGGAGGGTTTGTTTTTGTGGATGATTGCAACCACGACATTGACGGATTGTTCGCCAAGTCATTTGAAGCCCAGATGGAACGATGCTTTGGAGAAGGTGCATTAAAGAAGATCCCGAAAAATCATCCGATCTATTCAGCGTTCTTTCAGTTCGATGGGCCACCGGCAACCTCACAGGAATTAAACGGCTGGGGTGATGATCTTATACACGACTATTTGAAAGCGATTGAGATCAATGGAAAAATTGCCGTGTTGTACAGCAATAAAGACTATGGTTGTGAATGGGATTATGATTTTCGGAATAAACGTTTTTACAGAATAGACAATACCCGGTTCAGTGTGAACATTATTATGTACGCACTCACCGCTTAATAAATTTTATGGATACAAAATTGCAGAAAACAGAACAGTCGGTACAGCAGCTTATCGGGCAGCTTAACGATCTTAAGAAAGAGATCAGCAAGATTATTGTTGGGCAGGACGAAACGATTGAGCAGCTATTAATCACATTCTTAGCGGGAGGCCATGCCTTGTTAGAAGGAGTTCCGGGGCTCGCCAAGACGTTAATGATCCGCACGCTGGCGGAAGCCGTTGATCTGAAATTCAGAAGAATTCAATTTACTCCCGACCTGATGCCTTCCGATATAATCGGTACGGAGATTCTCGAAGAAGATCATTCTACCGGAAAACGATTTTTTAAATTCAACAGAGGACCGATTTTCTCAAACATTATTTTAGCAGATGAGATCAACCGCACCTCGCCCAAAACACAATCCGCTCTCCTAGAGGCTATGCAGGAGTTTGAAGTTACATATGGCGGAGTTACCCACACATTAGAAAGACCTTTCTTCATTCTCGCAACACAAAACCCGATTGAGCAGGCGGGAACTTTTCCGTTGCCGGAAGCACAATTAGATCGTTTTCTTCTTTACATCAAGATCAACTACCCTACTGCCGAGCACGAACAAATAATCTTGAGCAGCACAACGGGCGGAAAAAAAGAGAAAATCAATAAAGTGATAGATGGTTCACAACTATTGAATGCACAAAAATTGGTTCGTGACGTACACATCAATGAAGACCTGGTTGATTATGTAAGCAGACTGGTTCGGTCAACACGTCCCGAGCAAACGGATGTGAAGTACATTAAAGACTGGGTAAGCTGGGGTGCTGGCCCGCGTGCCGGCCAGGCGATGATCTTAACGGCAAAGGCACGAGCCTTCATGAAGGGAAATTTTTCCGTCACCGAAAATGATATCAAAGCGGTTGCCATGCCGGTTCTGCGTCACCGCATCCTCACCAACTTCCGGGCAGAGGCTGAAGGCATCAAAGCAACAAGCGTTGTTATGCACCTGTTAGAAAACATCAACGTTTCAACCCGGCAAATTCCTTGAATGCTCAACTGAAAGAACTCTTCAAACCCGAGATCATCAATACGGTAAATGGTCTTGAACTGATCGCGCGCATCATCGTGGAGGGGTTTATGAGCGGCAGTAACCGCAGTTCATCCATTGGCATCGGGCAGGAATTCAGTCAGTACCGGGGTTACGAGCCAGGCGATGACCTTCGTTTACTCGACTGGAAAATGTATGCCCGCAGTGAACGTTACTTTGTTAAGCTTTCAGAAATTGAAACCAACATCACCATCAAATTCATTGCAGATGCCAGTCATTCGATGAGCTATTCAGAGAATAACATCAGCAAACTGCACTACGCCAAAGTTATGATTGCTGCACTCGGGTACCTGGCCAGAAAACAATCAGACGCAATCGGGTTGTATGGTGTGAATGATAAGCACCTCGAAGTTGTTCAGCCGCGTTTTGAGAATCAGCAGTTCATGCGTTTTGTGAATGCGTTGGTTAATTTAAAAAGCGAAGGGCACTGGGGACAAAAAACCGAGCCGCTGATTGATCATACCGGGAAAGAAATGATTGTTTTTGTTACTGACCTGTACGATCAGGATAAAGACCTGATCTCGTTTATTTCCCGACTCAAAACCTCGCGCAATGAAGTAATTGTTTTCCACCTGATGGGTAAAGCTGAACGTGAACTGTCGTTCGAAGGCGCTTATACGTTTGAAGATCTCGAGACTCGTTCCCGCGTGAAGGTTGATACCGCTGTCAGGCAAAAGGAGTATAAAGTACTTATTGACCGGTGGATTGAAGAAACCCGCAGCCTTTTATTGGAAAAGAATATCAGCTACGCGCTCATTTCATTAGATGAGCCTGTTGAAAATACGCTTCGTAGTTTCTTAAAGACCCGGAAAGCTTTACTGAGATGACCTTGCTGAATCCGATATGGCTTTGGGCGCTGGGCGGTCTTATACTTCCGCTCGCGATTCATCTGCTCAGCCGTAAGGAAGGCAAAACAATTCGCATCGGCAGCATCCGGTTTCTTTCCGAAACATCCACGAGCAGGTTCAGCAGCCTTCGGTTAAATGAGGTTGCCTTGCTTGCTGTACGCTGCCTGCTTATTGTATTGATTGCGCTGCTGCTGGCAAGTCTGCTGATATCAAAGGCTGACAGCAAGGCTTCACAACAATGGGTTGTGGTTGAGAAGGGCCTGGAAAACAATGAACCCGTCAAAAATCTTTTGGATTCTCTTCAAAAAGATAACTTCGAAATCCGCAGGCTTTTACCGGGCTTTCCTATACCGGATGCGGATACGGCAACTCAACCTCCGGATTACTTCAGGCTCAGTGAAGAACTTTCACAAAAGAATAATGTGCAAGCGCTTGTAATCGCAAGAAACTCGCTCTCAGGTTTTAAAGGAAAACGAATTTCATTACCGGAGAATATTACCTGGCTCTCCTACCCCGTGACGTTAGCGCAGGATTTATCAACCGATTCCCTTATGCTGGCGGATACAATCCGAATCACGCTTGCGTTTGATAAAGCGTTTCAATACGATAAAAAGATTATGCGTGCCGCCTTAAAAGCATT
>CAZIGG010000002.1:0-46442 GCA_964538575.1 uncultured Roseivirgaceae bacterium | reverse complement strand
TTGATAAAGCGTTTCAATACGATAAAAAGATTATGCGTGCCGCCTTAAAAGCATTGCCGGCAAAAATTACTATCGAAGAAATTGAAATCAATAATCTGAAAAAGATCAGCACACCCTGGATCATTTGGTTATCGAAGGATGTTCTCACGCAGGCCGGAAAGTCATTGCGGTTCAACGAAGATGCAGTTAACGATTTAATCGTTCAGGAAAGCAAGAATACATGGATTCTTACTAAAAGATTAAACGAAGAAAATGCCGTTGAGCAGCATCTGCCCATTCAGTTGATGGCTATGCTGTTTCATGAAAAGAATAAACATAAAATACACCAGCAGGACAAAAGAACCGTACCTGATGAACTGGCCTGGTCCAAAAACAATAACGTTCAGGCAGCCGGTACCGTTAACGCGGGCCGGCCTGCAGATAAAATTCTGATTCTATTGATTGCTCTTGTATTCATCGCTGAACGGATTCTCGCTTTTTATCGAAAACAATGATCACAGGGTTGACGATATTATCAAAATTGAGGAGCCGGTATCTGCGGTTGCGGACGGTTGAGGCCGCACTATTCGCAATTTTTATTGCGCTGATCTCCTTTGCGGGTTTGCATGTGCTGCGCACAAATCCGGTAACCCAGGTTGTTTTATCTGTTCTGTTGGGAATCGCTGCCTTCATAGTAAGATTCTTTCAACTTGGCCTGCATAAAATAAGCGAAGAATCCATTGCGGCATTTCTTAATGCCCGGTATAAAGAATTAGGAGCAAGTACTGATTTAATGTTAGTTGAAGAACATGAACTTTCACCGCTTGCAAAGCTTCAGCAACGCATCACTTATAAAAATATTGAATCGCTTAATGCCAGGATTAAATTTCCCAACCGGGTAAAGACGTTCTCGATCCTTGCAATTGCCGGGTTTGCAATTTGCGTTCTAATTCAGTTCAGCAGCTTCACTATAGCTTCATTCAAAGCACCACAAACACCAAGCGGCCGGGTACTCCAGGAAAGTCAGATAGTAAAAAACTTACCATCCCAAATTACAGAAGCAAAGGTCGTGGTAATTCCGCCCGCTTACACCGGCATCCGGCAATACGCGGCAGCAGATTTGAATTTAAACGTCCAGGAAAACAGCAAGGTCACGTGGTCATTGAAATTCTCAGGCACAGTAAAAGAAGTTATGCTTGTAGCATCTTCACAGGATACTCTCAGCTTTTCATCCATTAATAATCTTTGGAGCCTTACTTCAACGCTCGACCGTAACGGATTTTACCAAATCATATGGAAAACTGATAAAACACGCGCCTCCGATTATTATAAGATTGGCATAATCAAAGACCAGCCTCCAACCATCAGGCTTAGCAACCTGAGTCAGTTTACACAGTTTGCGTATGATTCCAAACAATTGGTCGAACTAAGTCCGGCCATTACGGATGACTATGGGTTAACAGATGCATATATCATTGCCACCGTGAGTAAAGGCAGCGGTGAGTCTGTCAAATTCCGGGAAGAGAAAATCAGGTTTTCAACGCCAACTAAAATAACCGGCACACACGTTAATGCCAGGCAACTGCTCGATTTGAAGAAACTGGGGATGGAGCCTGGAGACGAACTATATTTTTATATTGAAGCTTTCGACAACAGAACTCCACAAGCAAACCGGTCACGAACGGAAACCTACTTCATTTCAATTCCGGATACGGTACAAAATATAATGGCAGCCGATGGCGGGTTGGGCGTAGACCTGATGCCTGAGTATTTCAGAAGTCAGCGCCAGATTATTATTGACACCGAAAAGCTTATTCGCGAAAGGAAAACAATTGCTAAAAAAGAATTCAATTCCCGGAGCAATGAGTTGGGGTATGATCAAAAAGTGTTGAGGCTTCGCTACGGCCAGTTTTTAGGGGAAGAAGCCGAATCAGGAATCGGGCCGGTTGAAAGTCATGTGGGAGAAGAACATGATGAGGATGAAAAACCGGAAGATATGATCAAAGAATTCGGTCATCAGCACGACACCGAAAATGAGCACAACCTGGTAGAAGAAAAAGATCCTACTAAAAAAGATGTGGATGGCGGAAAGAAGGAAGATCTCCTTGCGGGATTTGTGCATGCGCACGACAACGAAGAATCTGCAACATTCTTTTATCAGTCCCTGAAAATGAAGCTTAAAGCTGCACTTGCTCAAATGTGGGATGCCGAATTGTATCTGCGGTTATACGAACCTGAAAAATCATTGCCCTATCAATACACTGCGTTAAAGCTTTTAAAAGAAATCAGCAATGACTCACGCATTTATGTGCACCGTACCGGATTTGAGCCGCCTCCTATTAAAGAAGAAAAACGTTTGAGCGCGGATTTAAACGAGATATTCAACGCTTCACGAAATTATGAAGCTTTAATCAAAGAATACTTTCCTAACATCTCAAAGGCTCTGAATGTCACCGAAAAGCTTCTCGCCCAACAATCACCAACGCTCACACAAAAAGAAAAAAGTGTATTAATACAATCCGGCAGTGAGCTTGCCCGGGCCGCGTTGGAAAATCCGTCATTGCTGCCTGGATTAAGCGCTTTGCAAGAAGTGACCGCGCAAGAGAGCACGCTTAATATTGAAACGCTTAAAAAGTTAAGAAAATTCTATTGGCTTGCACTGCCAAAACAACCGGCACAAACCGGTAAGGGCAATTCAACCTTACACGACCTGGATAATAAACTGATCCAACAACTGGAGTCCGGGCAATGACAGCAATAATTTTTAATCCTTTGTTTCCGGTGGTCTGGGTTGTTATAAGCTCTGTTCTCTTGCTTTGCCTGCTGGGTTGGCTTGAAATAAAACGCAACCAAAAATTACTGACCGCACGCTTATCCGCAGTGCTGCTGGCTGTCTTTGCGATTGTCTGCCTGATTTTAAATCCCGGCCTGTCAATTAAAAAGACATCAGGCATTATTCTCTTGACACCAGGTTACAATAAAGAAACATTAGATAGTTTATTAAACACAAATTCCAAAAGCCAGCTTTATAAATTAAAAGGTGTAACAGGATCAGTCAACGCTAATGAAATTAAAAACTACCGTGATCTGGGTGATCTTAAGGGAAATTTTTTCTTGTTAGGTGAGGGTATACCACAGTACATACTTGAATATGTTGATACTTCATCATTACAGTATTTTCCTTCCTTCACTCCTGAAGGATTCACAGGCATCAACACAAACAAAACCTATACGGTAAATCAGCGTGGTGAGATTAAAGGCATCGTTAAGCTCAGCCGTGATTATACAATAACATTAACCGGGCCGGGAGCTGCAGAAGATTCGGTTCATATCAGTGCTAAAAATAAAAATTCACTGCCCTTTTCATTAACGTTCACTCCAAAAGTCCCCGGTCTTTATTTGTATACACTCACCGCATCTGACAGTTCGGGAAAAATACACTACACCGAACAGGTGCCTGTTCAGGTAAAAGAGCAAAAACCTTTATCCATTCTGTTTTTAAGTGACTATCCTACCGCTGAAATCAGGTTTCTGAAAAACTTTCTTGAACCGAAAAGCCACAAGCTCACACTGCGATACAAAATTTCAAAAGATAAATACCATACAGAGTTTATAAACACGCCTCAAAAGAGCATGGCAAGACTGAATGAAAACCTTTTACAAAATTTTGACCTGGTTATAACCGATGCGTCTTCGTTAATTTCCTTAACGGTTGCAGAAACCCGTGCATTAAAAGAGGCTATGAAAGACGGTCTCGGAGTGCTTACCCTGATCAATACGTCTACCCTCGCTAAACAGGCCGGTGATTTTCTTGCGCTTAAGCTTACTAAAGTAAAAAATGACTCGGCACAACTGCTGATCAACAAACAGCGCCTGAAAATCCCCGCTACACCTGTAAGCATATCTTCCGGGAGAAATTTCTTTAGTATCCGGCAAGAACCTTCCGGCAGAATAGTTTCAGGCTATTACCAAAACGGGCTTGGCAAATCGGGTGTTCAGCTTCTTACCAATACATTCAGTCTTGTGCTGGCAGGTGAACAAGAGATTTATGCCGAAATCTGGTCACCGCTGATAGAAGCTGTTGCCCGCAAGGAGATTAAAAAATATGACGTCAGCTTCACCACGCCATTCCCGTATTTTCCGGATGAGCCTGTTGAGTTTAGAATTATTGGCGGAACAGAAAAGCCCACGGTCAGAACAGATTCTTTGGAAATTCCGCTTATCGAAGATCCGTTGATTAAAAATGTCTGGTGTGGAAAAACCTGGGCCGGACAGACAGGATGGAATTCGCTGCATATTGATCAGGATTCAAGCCGGCATAGCTTTTTTGTTTCACAGCCCGAAGGATGGAAAAGTTTACAGGTTTTCAATCAGCAAAAAAGCATGCGCAAACTGTCTTCGCAAAAAGGCCATGTTGCCGGACACCTCGTTCAACAACCCGTTTCACGAATCATTTTCTTCACCTTGTTTTTACTGTCAGCCGGGTTTCTTTGGCTCGCTCCAAAACTCTGATGGGGCTGTAACCCGATCGCCATCGGGTCGATGGGCAAAAATATCTACAATTTCTTACGAGGTTTATTGAATTAGCTCCTGCGATACCGCATGGCACGAATATTTATAGTGTTTGGGAAAACAACTATGAAAACTACAGAACACCCTGAGAACGCAGCTCAAACGCAGCTTGACAACCGGCTTGCGAAAGCAAAGCCCGTTAAACTGGGCTGGTCTGCCGAAGAAACTGAAGAGATCACCCAGGCGCTTAATAAGCTGCTCGCTAACTACAGCATCCATTATCAGAAGCTTCGAAATTATCACTGGAACGTGAAGGGTCCGGACTTTTTTGATCTGCATGAACAATTTGAGCAGCAATACAACGAAGCCTTGCAGAATATTGATGACATCGCAGAGCGAATCCGCATTTTCGGAAAAACACCGATGAGTACGCTCAAAGAGTACCTCGAAACTTCAGAGATTAAGGAAACCGGTTCACAGTTAACATCCGATTTAATGGTTCGCGAATTGCTTAGCGATTATCGGATTCTGCTGCAATACATGTTTAGTGTAGTAGAAACAACGGTACAGCACAGCGACTCCGGAACGGAAGAAATGGTGAAGGTATTCATCAACCACGTTGAGAAACATCACTGGATGCTCTCATCGTTTATGTCTAACTAAAGAGAATGATAAAACAATCAATATGAAAAAAATACTTCTTATAGCTTCATTACTATTTATAACGCATCTGTCTTTTGGCCAGTATGCACTCTCCAAAGGCGAAAGCCAGTTAAATGCCGGGCTGGGATTTTCTTCCTGGGGTCTTCCTGTTTATCTTGGTTTTGACGTTGGCGTACATCCGGATATTTCCGTAGGGGGTGAACTGTCCTTTCGTTCTTACAATGAAAACTGGCGTGGCAATCACTACAACCGAAGCATTTTCGGCATTGCCGGTAATGGTAATTATCACTTCAATACCTTATTAAACATCCCCAAAGAATGGGATTTTTATGCAGGTCTTAGTTTAGGCTTCTTTGTTTGGTCAGACCCCGATGATGAATATGAGGGTGACAACAACTCCGGGCTTGGACTTGGCGCCCAGATAGGCGGTCGATACTATTTCAACGACCGGTTCGGAATCAATCTTGAACTGGGCGGTGGTCCCAATGCTTTTGGTGGCGGTAAGTTTGGTGTTACCTGGAAGCTTTAACGCATAAACACGATAGTAAAGAAGGTGAATTGCTTAAATTCGCCTTTCTTATTTTAACTTATCTGTATGCCACACATCGCTGTTATCTCTGCAAGTGTTCGCGTTGGCCGTGTAAGCCACCGGGTTGCTTTGTATTTCAAAAACTATCTCAGCCAGAATAATCTCGCAACGGCTGAGATTCTTGACCTGAAAGAATTTAATTTTCCCGTATTTGACGAACGTTTAAGTCACCAGCAAAACCCGATTCCGGCCGCAGTCGAATTCTCGGAAAAAATTAAAAAAGCTGACGGGGTTATAATTGTAACACCTGAATATAATGGCGGGTATCCCGGCAGCCTGAAAAATGCCATTGACTTGTTGTATCCCGAATGGCATAGAAAACCGATTGCCATTTCTACCGTGTCAGATGGTGTTTTTGGCGGAACGCAGGTGATAACCTCCCTGGCATTTTCATTGTTTAAGATTAAGGCCTGGCTGGTACCGGCCATGTGCCCGATGCCGAAAGCAAAGGAATTATTCGATGAACAGGGCAATCCTGCCGACAAGCAAACGCTGGAAAAACGGGTTGTACCGTTTATTAAGGAGCTGCTTTGGTGTGTAGAAGCCCGGCAGAAGATGGAAAAACATGATGGATAATTTTTTGCAGAGATTCAGACTTCTGTTCAGCCGGGTTTACCAATACGTTATACCCTTTACATTTAAAAAATTCCTTGTTCTCGTTTCAGCGATAGCTGCCAGCGGACTTCTATTTATTCTCTTACTTTTTTTATTGGTCTGGTCAGGTGCATTAGGCTCCTTGCCATCGCACAAAGAATTAGTTTCAATTGAAAATCCTGCCGCGTCCGAAGTTTACAGCGCTGACAGTGTTTTGCTGGGGCGTTACTTCATCCAGGAACGGTCAAACATTACCTCCGCCGATATACCTAAGCACGTTGCGGATGCTGTAATCGCAACAGAAGATGTACGTTTTTACAATCATAACGGAATAGACACCCGAAGCTTAGGCCGCGTGCTTATAAAAAGCCTGTTGCTTCAGAATGAATCGTCCGGGGGCGGAAGCACCATTACGCAGCAATTAGCCAAGAATCTTTATCCCCGGAAAAACTATTGGTTCTTTTCTCTTTTCATCAACAAGATGCGGGAGATGATCATTGCTTCCCGGATCGAAAAAGCGTATGACAAGCCGGCCATTCTTACGTTGTATTTAAATACAATCCCCTTTGGAGATAATACTTATGGAATGGAAGCCGCAGCGCAACGATTTTTTTCTGTTCACACAAAAAACTTATCGGTTGAGCAGGGCGCAGTACTGATTGGCATGCTCAAGGCTACACACTCCTATAACCCGCGCATCAACCCTACTCAATCGCTGGGCCGAAGAAATGTTGTGTTGGGACAGATGAAAAAATATGGAGTCCTTACAGGAGCCAAGGCTGATTCATTAAAAGCGCTGCCGTTAGTATTGAAGTACAACAAGATCACGCATCATTCAGGACTTGCTTCCTATTTCCGCGAATACCTGCGTCCGGAACTGCTGGCGTGGTGTAAACACTATAATGCTGAACACAATACTCAACTTAACCTGTATACCGATGGGTTAAAAATTTACACAACACTTGATTCCCGGTTGCAGCGGTATGCGGAGGAAGCAATGGCCCGCCAGATGAAAGAAACCCAGGCCCGCTTTGATGCGCATTGGAAAAACAAAAATCCCTGGCAGCAATATCCGAAGCTGATTGACGAAGCTGTTAAGAAATCGGAGCGCTATAAAAATCTTAAAAAACAGGAATTAAGCGAGGCTGAGATAACAACGGTAATGAACAAGCCGGTGCCGATGACCGTCTTTACCTGGGATGGCGAAAAAGAAGTCACCATGAGCCCGGTTGATTCGATCAAATATTACCTGAAATTTCTAAATGCCGGATTCCTGGCCATGGATCCGCGAAATGGCGAAATAAAAGCCTGGGTTGGCGGAATTAATCATCATTACTTTCAATATGATCATGTGCGGGAAAGTACCAAACGCCAGGTCGGCTCAACGTTTAAGCCAATTGTTTATGCGGCAGCGTTGGAACAAGGCGTCAGGCCCTGTCAGTTTATTTCGGCTGCCAAAACAACCTACACCAATATGGAAGACTGGGCTCCTGAAAACACCGAGGATAATTATGGACTGAAATATTCAATGCCCGGAGCGTTAACCTATTCAGTCAATACCGTATCGGTACAAATACTTGAAAAAGCCGGTATTACAAATACGATTAACCTTGCACACCGCATGGGTATCAGAAGTGAGATTGAGCCTGTTCCTTCCATCGCGTTGGGGGCTGCTGATATTTCCGTGACGGAAATGGTTACTGCTTATTCATGTCTGGCCAACAAGGGGAAAGTTTCAGAACCAAGTTATCTAACCGCAATCACCAATCACAAAAATGAAATACTGGAGCGTTTTATTTCACCTGAGCAACATCAGGCACTCTCTGCAGAAAGCGCGCAACTGATTTTATATATGCTGAAACGCGTGGTGAACGAAGGTACTGCTGCCGGCTTGCGTTCTCGGTTTGGACTGCAAAATGATATTGCGGGAAAAACGGGCACAACACAATCCAACACCGATGGCTGGTTCATGGCCATAACACCCAAGCTTGTTATCGGAACGTGGGTGGGAGCGGATGATCCGAGAATCCGGTTCAGGTCAACAGCGTTAGGCCAGGGCGCACGGACTGCCTTACCCATTACCGGAGATTTTCTGCGCGCTGCTAATCAGGACGCCTCGTTGAATACAATCACCCAGGCAAGATTTACAGCGTTACCCAGCTCGCTTGAGAATAAAATAGATTGCGATTTGTTCAAAGAAGATGGAAACATCATTACCCGGCTTTTTAGCAAGCGTGATAAGGATCAAGGGAAGAAAAAAGAATTCGGTAAAAAAGAGAAGAAAGGATTCTTCAGACGTCTGTTCGATAGAGAATAAAAAGAGAGGTTGTCTCCTGTGTTAGCATGATCACCAGCCAGAAGAATCTGTTAAAAATGCCGCACGACCTGATCGAAACACAGCGCGACCAGCATAAGGAAATAGCGAATTAAAGTAGAACTCATCTCAAAAATAGTCTGGTCATTCCGATCCCGCCAAAGCGGGAGAGGAATCTTCAAATTTCGCATGTTCTGTATGTTCGAAGATCCCTCGTTCCTCGGGATGACCGCATTATGAGTATTTTTGAGATGACTTGTAGTCTCTTCAGTGAAATCTAAGCAAAGCCGGTGTGGAACCGGCTTTGCCCATGTATGGGGATATTGTAGATAAAAATCCCCACAATTCGTGGAGAAGTACCCCCGAAAAAGGGTACATATCTTCCATTTTTAACCTTCACAGCGCGAATCCTGCAATCCACGGCAGTTTCAGGGTAATGCCGGCTCGTTGGCATAGAAATCGAAATGTCTAATCAAAATCAAACAGAAATAACCACAATATGAAAACACTAAAAGCAGGAATATTAACACTTAGCATAGCAGCCATCCTGGTAAGCTGCGATTCCAAAGAAAAAGAAAAACTTCAGTACAAAATTGACTCATTAAATACCGAACTGCAGGCAAGCCAGGAGGAAGCTTCTCAGCTAAAAGAAGTTAACGTATTGATCGATTCCATTGATGCAAGCCGCAAGGTGCTTCGTGCCAACGTGGTGGAAGGCACATCGTATGCAAACTATTCTGAACGCCTGAATGATATCAATCAGTACATCAAAGATTCACAGTTAAAAATTGATGAATTGGAGAAGAAATCTAAAAACACAGCCGGCATGGCCTCTTCAATTAAGAGATTAAAGGCAGACCTGGAATTGCGTCAGTCAGAAATCTCAGCCTTGCAACTGGAGGTTTCTAAGATGCGCAGTGAAAATGAAACAATGGTGCGTGCCATTTCTCAGAAAGACTCTACGCTTTTGGCGAAAGAAGAAGTAATCAAAGTTCGCGAAACCGATATCGCTTCCCTGGAAATGCTGATGAAGGATACAAATGAGCAAAATAAAATTACAACAGCAAACCTTTACTACGAACAGGCTAAGGCTATGGAGAAGGTTGCAGACAAAACAAACTTTGCTCCTCGCAAGAAGAAAGAAGCCTTGCGTGAAGCGCTTGAATTATATAAAATCTCCCTTTCTCTGGGCAAAGAAGAAGCCCAGAAAAAGATAGATGCACTTGAAAAGCAACTCAGCTAGGCAGGTTTAGGTTATGTAAAAAAGCCCGGCATCTTTCGATGCCGGGCTTTTCGCTTGATGGTGGACCAACCTGAACTCATTCTCTTCGGAGGTAACGTGCGCGAAGCAGGTTCCGAGGGCCAGGTCAACATGCACGATGTTGATGTCGCATTTCGAAAAATAAGGATGTATAGCGGGGTTTATTTCTGCCGAAGTCTTGTCAACCAGGGTTCAACGTTTATAATTTCTTTTCGGTTAGGTAATGATTTTCCAGCAGCCGCCTGATTTTGAATACGTGAGGCCGTTGCTCATGGTAACTGTCTCAGACCCATCTTCTGCTGTATGAGTTCCCGTTTCATACACCCGGATACCATTATTTTCGCGTGTGAGAAAACTGATCAGCGCATGCCGGGTTGGAGCAATATCCTCCAGCCATTGCTCATCACCTTCTTTTATAAATGCCCTACTCATAATGATGTAAACGAGAATCTACAAGTCATCTCAAAAATACTCATAATGCGGTCATCCCGAGGAACGAGGGATCTTCGAACATACAGAACATGCGAAATTTGAAGATTCCTCTCCCCGCTTTGGCGGGATCGGAATGACCAGACTATTTTTGAGATGAGTTCTATTAAATTTCGTTCTTTTAATAAAAACCTTTGCAAGAATCCCGCATTTTCCAGGATTGTTGCGGATCATTACACGATGAAACAGGAAGAACTCGTAAATCAGGTAATTAAGGGTATTGGCAGCCGCGGCTTTGGCAATGTAATGGAAGCGCTTGTGTGGAGCCAGGACAATTTTCAGGATGGATTTGACCTGGCCAATAACATGCAGAACATGGACCTTATCAAACTGATTTATTCCAACTTTAATCAGAATAAGATAGTTATTGAGTTTACGTTACTTGGAAAAGCTAAGTATGAATCCCTTTCGTAAGTATGGAGTTTGAACATGAAATAGCTTTTTACGTGAATAGCATATCTCGGACTTTTAACGAATTCTACCAAGATTTTAAATGAACACAATTCCCAATCGACTTCTTTGGTTCGTAATTGATGATGATCAGGATGATCAGGAAATCTTTACCATTGCTGTTAAAAAAGTTGACCCTATTCAATGTGTCTTTGCCAATGACGGAGTCCCACATTAAACTCGGTTAACAACAGATCGATATTCAATTGTTCAGCCGCTTGCCGGGGCATGTACGGAACTTCTGCACTTTTTGGATCCTGCATCTTCCCCTCCTCTTTCTTTAATGGCCTGTTAACCGTTTACACCGGGTTGTAAAAACCATTTAATGCAATAAAATGCCCCAAGTAATTAAGAAAACCAGATTTATTAGTGGGCAAAAAATTCCACATTTTTTATGCTCACAAATGTTGATTACCGCAGATTGATAGTCACAATTTCCGGGAGATTCGATCAGTTGAGTCATTAAACCCTTCTGGCATAGAATTGTTACCTGCGCTGTCAACAACCACGATGAATCATGGAATACGTTTATTACAAAGGAAAACGCTACGAAGCAAAAGTTGTTGAGATCGGAGGGAACCGTCTCTATTCACTTTACAACAAAGAAGGAACGCTCACATATTTTGTAACCGAACAGCAATTGGATAAAAAATCGCTGATCGATATGTGTATTGAAACGTATCTAAGATTTTCAGAGCGTGCTTAAATCCTCAATTCCGTATGGCCCGTTCGAAAAAATTCTTCCTGAAAAAGCCCGTTAAAATCCTCCTGATTGTTCTTGCTGTACTCATTGTGATCAGGATTATCCTGCCTTACGTTGTACTGCATTACGCCAATAAAACCCTCGCCAATATGAATGGCTACTACGGGCACATTAAAGACATTGACCTGGCGCTGATCAGGGGAGCTTATAAAATCGACAGCATTTATTTGAATAAAGTTGATACGCTTACAAATAAGCAGACATATTTCTTCTCTGCAGAATCAATTGATCTGTCCATCGAATGGAAAGCGTTGTTCCACGGTTCCATTGTTGGCGAGCTTGTGTTTGAAAAACCAATACTCAAATTTTCAAAAGACAAGGTCGAACCGAAGGATCTGCGCAACGACAGTACCGATTTCAAAAAGCTCCTCGATGATTTCATGCCGTTATCCATAAACCGTTTCGGAATCAACCACGGTACAATTCAATACATCGATCAGTTTTCATCGCCCAACGTAGACATTACTATGACTGATGTAAACGTGCTGGCCTTAAATCTTAAAAACAGCTATGACTCTACTGTCCTGCTTCCGGCAAGCGTGCGTGCCGATGCGGATATTTATGAAGGAACATTGGATTTTAATCTCAAGCTCAATCCGCTGGCCGACCAGCCTGCGTTTGATATGAATGCCGAGCTGAAAAACACAAACCTGGTGCTGCTGAATGATTTCTTTAAAGCCTATGCAAATGTGGATGTAAACAAGGGAACTTTTGGAATGTATACCGAAGTAGCCGCCAAGAAGGGAGCCTTCACAGGATATGTGAAGCCGATTGTAAAAGGGCTGGATGTTTATGGTCCTGAAGATAAAAGCGACAACATCTTCCGGAAACTTTGGGAGGCACTGGCAGGCGGAACAAGTGAAGTGCTGGAAAACCAGCCGAAAGATCAGTTTGCTACCAAGATCCCTTTTGAAGGCAACCTGGATGATCCGAAGGCCAACATCTGGATCACGATCGCCAACGTGATCCAGAATGCATTCGTCAATGCATTACAGCCCTCCATTGATAATGAAATTACCATTGGGTCGGTAGACGAGAAGAAACAGGAAAAGAAAACATTCCTGCAAAAAGTATTCGGCAAGAAAGATGAGGACGAAAAAGGTGCCAAGAAGAAGGCGAAAGAGGAAAAACGGGAGAAACGAAAAAAATCCACCTGAAATTTTTGCCAAGAGGAAGCAGGATTACTACCTGAATCTGAAAAGAAAAATGGATAAACTGTGCACGAGTCAAAATCCAAAACCAAAAATGCAGTGATGAGCACAAGAATATTTAAGATTGTTCCAATGGCCGGCACCGCTTCAGTCTGCAGCCGGTTAAAAAATCTTATCTCAAAAAAATTTAAAAAGAATCAATCCTCATAACCACTTTTAATAATTGTGGAGATCATCTTAAACCTTACATTAGCTTTAATGGTGTTCGGAACATGGGCCGGAATGATAATCGACTGACCGGTTTCCAAAAAATGAGATTTGCCATCGATTAAGATTTCAGACTTGCCATCGATAACCTGAATGAAGGTATCAAAGGGGGATATTTTCTCGGTCAACGCCTCCCCGGAATCGAATGACACCGCTGTCACATTGCCTGTGGTCTTTCGGATAATAGTTTTAATCACTACCGAGTTGGGAATATATTCCAGGATTTCAACAATGATAAATGCTTTTGCTACTTCTACTTCAGGATTTTCCATTAAAAGTCTATTTATGAGTTAAAAAAGTGATCGTAAGAAATATTAAAGCTCTAACATACACAATTCCGTCCGCACGGGTCAATTATCCACACCTGGTGCGGACCGAAAGCACAACCTCCAAACTCCACCAAATGAAGCATTGAATCGTTACATCGGCTAAGGCATTACTTACATGATTCGCTGATTTGAAAAATTCAGACCAGCTCTTGCATCTCAAACGTTTTCTAAGTTGTCACGCTTTTGTTTAAGCTTTTTAAAATAGGATGGAGAAAGCCCTGTTATCTTCTTGAACTGATTTGATAAATGCGCAACGCTGCTGTAGTGCATTTTATAGGATATTTGAGTCAGGTTAATTTCATCGTATAACAACAATTCTTTAACCCGCTCGATCTTATGCAGGATAATAAAATGCTGAATCGTAATACCCTTTACTTCGGAAAAAATGTTTGAAAGATAAGTGTAGTCATACTTCAGCTTTTCACTGATGTATTCCGAATAATTCACCTTTGGCACTTCATCGGAATAATGAATCATTTCAATGATGACATTTTTTATTTTTTCAATGAGGATACTTCGTTTATCATCCAGTAATTCCAATCCCGATTTTAACAGGTTTTTTCCTAATTCTTCGCGCTGCCAGTCCGTAATGCTTTCGTCAACCTCAACCATCCCAAGTTCAACCACAGAATGATGCAGTCCGAGTTTTTTAAGCTCATCCTTGACAACAATTTTGCAACGCAGGCTAACCATGTATTTTATGTAAAGTTTCATGGCGATTGACTTCATGCCGGGTTCTGCCTGGGCATTCATAGTAAGTTTAATTGTGATACGTATAATATACAACTTTTATAGTTAACATTTATACCACAATGCCCTTTTCAGACAACGATTTAAAATTGATTTAGAAATCAGTAAAGAATGTAACATTTAAAGGTTCTGATGTAACATTTTACCAGTGGATTCGATTCTACATTTGCTACTAACCTGTACGTTGCCATTACCAGGAATTGGTAATGAATCCACCTAAATCTGTCAATACCATGAGGATCAATATGCGCCACGATCTCACGGGAAGAGAAGCTCCTCAATTTTTCATTCCTGATATTAATAATGATGCACTTCAGAGCGCTCCGCAAGGGTTGTTTGCCCCGAAAGAAGAAAGCCCCGTACCCCGTAACCTTACAACTGATGAACACGAAGATGATGAACTCCGCATTACACATGAGAAGTTAAAGCAATCAAATTCCGCATTACAAAAACTAAAAGAACAACTGGAAAGTGTAAACGACCTGGTAGCGCAGCTTGCCTTTATTTCCAATAACGATTTACAGGAGCCGCTTCGAAAAATCAACATCTTCTCAACGCTGCTTTCGGGACCAAAAGCCGATTTAAACGAATATGCACGGGAATATTCGAATAAGATAAATGACTCTGCGTTCAAAATGTCGGCTCTTGTGCGCGACCTGTTGAGCTTTTCCATACATATAAAACGGTATAACAGAGAATTTACTCAGGTTGACCTTACAGGTGTTGTAAAACTTGTACTGGAGGATTTCAAGGAAATGATCGCTGTTAAGCAAGCCGTTATAAATAATTTTACATTACTGCCCGTGTACGGAGATCTAACCCAACTACAGTACCTCTTCCATCACCTGATCAGCAATGCATTAAAGTTTTCTGTCACAAAACCGAAGATTACGATTACCTCCCATCCTGCAACTCCGGAGGATTATGAGAAGCACACAGTTCTATTGAAAGACAGACGCTACGTTTCTATCAGTGTGCAGGACAACGGTATCGGATTCGATGAAAAATTCAATCCAAAAATATTTGTACTTTTTCAACGTCTGCATGACATGAAGAATGGAGAAGGGAGCGGCATTGGACTGACTATTTGCAAAAAGATAGTTGATGATCATGAAGGGTTTATTTTTGCAAAGGGGAGCCCGAATGCAGGAGCAACCTTTACTGTATTCCTTCCTACAAAGACACTGAGGTAGGGCCAGTTCCAGCTTCAAGGTATATGCCGAAAAACTATTCGACAGCAGTTCGAAGTTTCTATCGCTACCCAATAACTAATAAAGCATGAAACTGCTCAGCAAATTTCAGGGGAATTACTCCACCTGATCAATTCGGCTGATCTGTGATTTATGCAACACATTATTTTAGAAATGTAACTTACTCAGTTTTGATTGTTTCATATTGTTTACTCCCGGTAATATGAAGACACGAAAACCGATACTGTTTAATACACTCTATTTCCTGCTTCAGGCTACGAACAAATTCGTTCAATGGGGTCTACTGCTTACTGTACGTTTATTGAAATGGACCGAAAGGGCTTTGAGAAGGAAGCATGAGAAACGCATCCCTAATAGGCGATAAATTTCACGGCAACAGCATGGAGAAAAGCTCACGGCAACTTAACTTCAATGAGGCGCATGATACATTCTTAGCAAGCGCATCGTTAATGCTGAGTGCCGGAACTGGTGAATTATGTAAGTAAAGATACAGCATATCTCGTTTACAGAATGAAGTTGAATTAAAAAGACTGACAAACAGCATGCAGCCCGGCATTCTACTTTTCCAATGAATATGCCATCACCGTATTACTAAAGAATGTCGGAACATAAAGGGTTTTAGTTACGGCATCGTATTCTATGTCTGCTGAAGATATTTTTTCAGTTGTTGTATCCAGTATTTTCTTCACCTCACCGTTAGCCCATACATAAAATATCTGCCCGTGCCAACTGGAAACCAGGTAATCTCCGTTTCCAACAGGCACAACACCATCTGCTTTTTCAGCTGTTACGCAAAACCTGGTCAGCTTTTTTTCCTTGCTCAGTTTCCAGTTTTGCCCATTGGGGAAGTCGAGCAGGTATAACCCATCTCCAGTAGCCAGTATGCCGTTCGTTCCTGTAAGCTCAGGACTTTCAAAATACAATTCCCCCTTATCATTATTGAGTGTATAAATTTTTCCGGTACCGGAGTCAGAAATATAAACCTGTCCGCTTTTGCTGACCGTAACATCATTGAGGTATTTAACTCCTTCGATTTCTATTTTACGCGTAACTTTTCCTGACGGAACATCAATGACCACCACATGTGTAATGTCGGCCACATATAAATTATTCTTGTAGATGCCCATGCCTTTTGGGGCGTCCAGACCTGAAACCCATTCGACCTTTTCAATTTTTCCATCAACCGATACTACAGCGATCGATCCTTTGCCGTCCTTTTCCCAGGCACCGCCATCGATGTTCGCTACATATAATTTGTTGGCTGCCGCATCATAAAGAACAGATTCCGGAACCCGGAGGAGCGTATCCGTCTTCCACTTTAAGGTCAGCTTTTGTGCATCTGCCGCACCTGACAGCCCGCATATCAAGGCCAAAAGAGTGATTAAATTTCTCATATATTCATGCTGGTTAACAGTTCTTTTAATTAAGATATAGGGAAAGAAAATACAAAACAATACCTGTTTACATACTGTACTAATTCCAGTTCATAACCCCGGCTATATATGCTTTAAGTTCGACCGAGAGCATCCGGTGATCATTTACATCCGGGTGATGTCCGCAGCCATTGGTAAAAGCTTTGCTGAAGGAAAACATGCTGAAACGTTTCTCACCCTGATCCTTCATGCTTTCCGTTACAGCTTTTGCATATCGCTCCAGCACCGGTTTAAGCGTTGCATCGGCCATGGGGCTTATCAGGCAAATTAAATAGGCCTTCGGATATTTCGTCCGCAGTTCTTTTACAAATTTACTATAAGCGACTGTGAACTGAATGGAATCCTGAACACCATCATTCTGCCCCAGGCAAACCGTTACCACGTCAGGCTGGTACCGGGAGAAATCCCAGACGATCGAATCCTTGCTGAGGCTGACCTTATCGAATACCCTGGGCATCGTGAACGGTTTGTTGCAGCAGTTATGAATAAGGCCGATGCCCGATTCGGAAGTAAGGTGATACTGAGCGTTTAACGCGCGCGCGGTAAGCGCACCATAGCTGAACCATGCGCTGTGCTGATCATACCATTGGCCGCTGTCGCACGGAATGGCTTGTGTATCGCTGCCCATGCCGCTGGTGATTGAGTCTCCGATAAATTCAATCTTTCTCAAAGGCTTGTCCGGCAAAGGCATCAATTCTTCGCAACGCAATCCGATGAATTCGATGTAGCCGATCAGCGCTTCTGTCCCTTTACTGATTATAATAGTGTGCTCTCCTGCAGGCAATCCGTCCGCTACGCGGATAACATTATTTTTACCGGTAGTCCGAATGCGCAGCGGCTCCGCTCCATCGATGCTGATCTCCAGGTAATTGTGCATGTTACCCCACAACATTTCATCCCGTATTTCAATCTCGCAGAAAGTGCCTTTGAATTTTGCCTTGATGTAAACACCGGCTGTCCAGAAACGCGGCACCTTCGGATTGGAGAAATCAATGCGGCCGGTGTATTGTAAATATGGATGATCGGCTTCAAAAAAACGCGGGGATAAAGCCACTGCATCACTTGAAATGCCCGCGATAAGAACGAGTATAAAAATTAATTTCTTCATAATCGGGCGGAATTGCCTGCCTTAATACTTTACCACTTTTTTGGACATCCCGGTATTTCCCTGATCAACGGTTACAATAAAAATACCTTTCGGATATCCTCCCAGGTCAATGGAAACCGTGCCCGTGTTGCTTTCGGAATAGAAAATTCTTTGCCCCAAGACTGTGGTTACAGTTACATGATAAGGAATTTCATTCTTTCCGGAGACCTGGATTATGCCGGTCGTTGGGTTTGGATAAACCTGAAAAACATTTAGTTCTTCACGCGGAAGAACCGTTACTAAATCGGCACATTCCGAATTATCTGTAGCGGGAGTAATCCCGGTAGTTCCGCCCGCGCACCGGTGACATGCATCAAAAGAAGCTGTGCCTCCCGGTGTTCCGTTACAGTCTAACCCCGCCTGAATAAATTTAGAGAGCAGGCGAATATAGTTGATCTGGTAGCCATCGCTGTTTTCTGTTACTTCCCAGGAATTAAGCGGCCAGGAAGTGTTAAAATCTTTATACGATTTCTGATTAGGTTGTCCTTTTGGCGGAGTTATGCTTTCAGACGTGCAAACAGCATTGTTGCCGCTGCTGCCGCACGATGAAGGACAGCAGCCATCCCAGTTATACGATGGATTGGGGCCTCCGGATAAAAATCCAGGAGGCGGGCCATAGGTTGATACCCCCACCCTATCCCATTTCGGGCTGCCATGGGCAAACCATGTATGATAAAATTCATTGACACAATTATCGCCTCCGTAAGCGTACATGTTGGACAGGTACACCATGTTGAGAGGGTTTACGCCATGAAGATAATGGATGTATTGCTCTGCGGCATTTTTCGCGTCTTCATTTTTGGAAGCGTCAATGCCGTAACGGACGATGTCCATGTACATTAATCCCTGGCTTGACCTGATGCTGTTACTGCCCCATGTGTAATCTTTCAGGTGGGCAAGGTAAGGATCGGTATGGGCGTAGTAAGCCGGAAAATTTTCACTGCCCGTGAGCATGGCGTTCTTATAAACGTTTTTGATTTGATTGGCGACAACAGTTGTGGCGGAAGGGAGTGATGCGTAATGGAGAAGCATTTCCTGGTTGGTTGTCTGGAAGGGAAAAGCAAAATTCCATTCCATCATGTTTACGCTTGCGTAGTTGTTATCTATGAAGGTCTTGTATTTTGTGTCGCCTGTGATTTCAAAAAGAAATACAGCCGCTTCAATCTTCGCGGTCAACCGGCCATAGTTATCCGTTTCCTGCTGGCCTGCCCCCAATCCCGATGTGCCAGAAGCGCTGTCATTATTTTTGAATATCACATTGGGGTTTGCTTCGGCCCAGTCCCATGCTTTAATGGCGTTTTCTTTCAGCAGGTCAGCGTATTCATGCTGCCCGATGGAAGCATATACTCCCGATGCTATCGCAAAAGCGCCAGCCGTATTTAATGCAGCGGAAGTGCTGGCTGTTCCGTAAAGGCTTCGCCCTGTTGCCGCAGACGGAGGGCTGGCATGTGATAACCCTACAATGCTCAATACGCTTCCATCGCTTTGCTGCATACGCAATAAGTGGTCAATTCCCCATTTTGCTTCGTCTAAAAGATCGGGGACTCCGTTGCCGGATTCGGGAATATTGTAATCATCCGTCCAAACGCCCGGATCTTCTATGTACGCACGCATGAAGTCAACAACGTAGTTGGCAGTCCAGTTGGTGTACTTGTTATAGTCGCCCGCATCATACCATCCTCCTGAAACATCAATTTCTTTCGCTGAATTATTAGGTTCGTTGTAAGGTCTGGCATTTTTATCCTGCAACGGTCCTATATGACTGGCACCGTCCTGCCAGGCTGCACCTGCATACTGCGCTGCCTTTGCGTGCCCTGCCCGCTGATAAAAGAAAGTACGCACGGCATGCCGCAATACAGGATTGTAAACAACATCAGAAATTTCAAATTCAAACGACCTCACCTGTTTCTGAACATCCAGAACATAGTATTTGCCTGGCGTTGTAACCGATGAAAAGTCAAACCACCACGCTTTGTCACCCGAAGAGTTATCCGTGCTTCCGCTTTTCCAGCTAACAGGAGCGGCAGTAAGAACTGGTAAATCACCGGTCGTGCTCACGAGGGAGTATGAATTTCCGGGAGTAAAAGATTCTGCGGCATCAAATCCAACCTGCGGATCACGGATCACGGCTATCTTTCTTGATTCCGGCAGGTAGCCAAACTGGTCAACCACTATGTACTTTGAGAGCGTGGGCTGCTGCGCGAAAAGAGGGGGACAGCTTAACAAAAAAACCAGGCTATAAATTATAAGAATCAATTTCTTCATAACACAAAGTTATTTCGATTTAGATGGTTGTTGCTGAAGCGCACTTTTGAAATAACGTCCCTGCCGGGTAGGTTTAAAGCTCCAGTCTTCAATCAGCATCGGGGACCACTGCGGATCAAATACCCAAACGGTGTAGGATATGTTATTCTTGGCACAATACTGTGTGATAGCTTCTCCATACGATTCATCGCTGATCACCGGGATGTGAGCGCCTCTGTCTTCTTTACCGCAAAATCCGATCTCGGTAAGAAACAGCGGATAGGTAGCCGCCACGTAACCCCAGTCCTTTGTCCATTGCGCTTCCCAGGGCTTATTACGTTTCATCGGATAGGGATGACTGACGTACGCAATACCTTCTGCCGCAATAGGGTTTTTTGCAACTTCGGTAAGATCATAAGCCCAGTTAAAGCCTGCCACCAACGGAATAGCTTTCGCTCCGTGCGCCCTGATAATTGTAATCGTTTCTTCCATCAGCTCCTTCCATTGCGCCCATGTGCAGGTGCCTAATGTGCCGTTGAATTCTGTCGGCTCATTGAATAATTCAAAGAAAGCAACCGTGGTATTGTTTCCGTAATGTTTGGACATGGCTTGCCAGAATTCAAATGTTTCTTTACGCGTTGTTTCGTACATCGGGTTCTGAAACAATTCGGAACGAAGATTACCGATGCTGTGCCAGTCGATGATCACATACAAGCCAAGCTCAGCCGACCATTGAACACCCTGATCCAGCAAGGCTATGTATGCCTCCTTCCCCATCGATCGCCAGTTAACGGGATGCACCGGGAAGCGGACAATGTTGGCGCCCCAGCTTTTCATCTCTTCGAAGTAACGTTTATTCCAGTGACCGTCTTTGTTAAGCTTATACGGATCGCTGGTATCAAGTCCTCTAAAAACCAGTGTGTCCCCCTTATTAGAAACGAACCGGTTCCCTTTTACCTGGATAAGGTCTTGTTGTGCCAGCAGTACAGCGGGCAACATCATGCAAAAAATCAGGAGCCGCAGTGTTTTCATGGACGATCTAATTTAAACCGGGTCTTCAGTGTTCCAACGGTTAAGGTAAAGTAACCGTCTTCCAGGAGTCTGGTGTTCACCTTATCCGGAAACGTCAGGTGCTGTATAGGTTTAATGGTGAAATGGTAGTCTGCCGATTCTCCCGCTTTCAACAATTTCTTTTCGTAGAACTTCAGATCTTTCACCGGGCGCGTAAGGCTGGCTACTTCATCAAACAGAAACCAGAGCACCGCTTCTTTACCATCGCGTGTTCCGGTATTGGTAACGGTAACTGTTGCCTGTATTTCATCATCCGCTGAATTCAGAACAGAGTCGCTCAGCACCAGGTTGCTGTATTCAAACGAAGTATAGCTTAATCCTTTTCCGAATTCCAGCAATGCTATCGGGTTCGGTATCTCATGGGCCAGCAGTTCTTCTGATATTTTATGATTGTGCGGAAGCAGCCGGTTGGGCGCTGACGGGTAGTTGAAGCTCATTTTCGCGCTTGGATTTACCTTTCCGCTGATGACCTCGGCAATAGCCTGTCCGCCTTCAAAGCCCGGACAGCCTGCAAACAACACGGACGAACAACCTTCATATATACTGGTGATAATACGCGGCCTTCCGCTGATGATCACAAGAATGACCGGCTTGCCTGTGGCCTGTGCTGCCTTAACAATATCGATTTGATCCTTCGGCAAATTTATATCGGTGATGCTGCCGAAGCCTTCTGAATACGCCAGCTCTCCTATTGCCACAACAATCGCATCGGCCCGGGCAGCCTTAGCTTTTATTTCTGCTTCATTGGCAGCAAGCGTTACAGCCGATGGCGTGAACTGTTGCTGTAGGGCAGTGAATAATGTTTGAACATGATCAGGAAAGAGAGAATCGTCATTGGTGATCCAGCGCAAGGTCCATCCTCCGGATAGCGGAGCCTTCAGATTAGCGATTGGCCCCGCTACTAAAATATTTTTGATCTTATCGGGAGACAGCGGCAATACATTTTTTTCATTTTTCATCAATACAATGGATTCACGCGCAGCCTCCAGCGCCAGCGCCCTGTTCTCCGGTGTCCCGATGCGGCTGAAGCGGTCATTGCGCGGAAGCGGATTTTCGAACAAGCCGATCCGCAATTTCATGCGCAGTATCCGCGCTACGGAAAGGTTGATTCGCTCTTCGCTGATGCGGCCTTCTTTTACAAGCGCTGCAAGGTGATCGCAGAAATCTGTAGTATAAGGAGTCATCGCCATATCAATACCGGCCTCGATGGCCAGGTACGTTGCTTCACGCTCATTCTCCGCTACTTTGTGGTTGCGGTACAGCCGGATAATATCTTCCCAGTCGCTTACAGCTACTCCCTTAAACTGAAGCTCATCGCGCAACAGCTTAGTCAGGATACGGGATGAAGCGTGCACCGGCTCTCCGTTAATCTCGCCACTGTTGATCATCACCGATTCAATACCAGCGTCAATGGCTGCTTTAAATGGCGGCACATGCATCTCGTATAATGTCTGCTCAGAAATATCGACAGGCGTTCTGTCCCATCCCGACTTAGGATCTGAATAGGCAAGAAAATGCTTGGCGGTTGCTGCGATCTTATAAGGCGCTATCGATGTATCTGTCTGAAGTGTTTTTACAAAGATGCTGCCCATGGTTGATGCAACGTAAGGTGATTCACCCAACGTTTCATAGAACCTGCCCCAAAGCGGAGTCCGGGCAAGATCAAACACGGGTGCGAATATCCACTGATGGCCGATGTCCGCGGTTTCTATCGCTGTAACGTGCGCCATGTCTTCAGGGAATTTATTGTTATACGTTGCAGCGGTATTAATAGCATGCGGAAAGACGGTACCGCCTTCCAGGTAGTTAGGGCCGTGCATGTGATCAACTCCGTAAATAACCGGTATCTTCAGGCGTGAGACCTTCAGGTTATATTCCTGCAGGTCTTTGTAAAATGTGTACCATACCTGCGGTGGCACTGCGATACCATTCAAAAAGGAACCCACATGAAACTTACGGAGCATGGAGCCAAGCTTGGCCGTATCAATCTGCATGACAATGCTCAGATCGCTTCCGCTGCCCCAGTTAGACTTCGTCACGATCTGGGCGTTAGTAATCTGCGTCATCTGGCCGATCTTCTCTTCAAGCGTCATCTCTGCCATCAGCTTATCGATTTTACTTTCGATTGAAGCATCGCTGCTGCGTTCTGCTTTTATTCTATCCCGCACCGATATAGTCCCGGTTGAAGAATTATTTGTAGTGCAGCTTACTGCACACAGCACAACTGTAAGCAGCATGGATAACGTTAAGGATCGTAAAATTTTCATAGGGCGTTAGGAGAAGTTATCTGAATTTAATGAGGGGATAAACGAAGCATGACCACGTCATGAGAAGGAATTGTTACCTGAAGCGTTTTCTTTGTAGTTCCGGCATCTTTTTTTGTCCAGAGATTGCGCAACCGGTAGGATGTTTTACGGGTATCAAGCGCACGCTTTGCCCAGTCATCCTGAATCAAATGTTCCTGCCACGGAAACTTAAATGAAACGGCTGAGCGCTTCAGGTTGAGAAAGCATATAGCCCATTCGTCATGTATCAAAGGTTTTACCCATACCTCCACGCTGTCCAGGGTTGTATAACGGAAAGCCTGTATACCCAGGGAATCCTGGTCTATCGCAATAACTTCTTTATTAGTGAGAATCTCGGCCGTTTCTTTCTTCATGGTGCGGACATCATTGCCCAGCATCAGCGGAGCCGCCAGCATACACCAGAGAGAGAAGTGTGCACGATCTTCACTTACGGTCATGCCGTTACCCACTTCCATCATGTCAGGATCATTCCAGTGACCCGGGCCGCTGTATTGCCGGATGTCTTTTCGCATATTCACGATGCGAAGCACACCCCACGATGACCAGCTTCCATGATCATCCTCACAATCCCAGCAGCTTGAAATGTCGCCTGTTGTGCGCCACAAATGGCCAACATCTTTGCCCCACAACCATGGATTGTTATCGCCCCATTCACAAAGGCTGAATACTACCGGCCGGTTGGCGGCATACAACGCATCGCGCATGGTTATATAGGCGCCTTCGGCATTGAGCTTTTCGGTATTGCACCAATCGTACTTTAAATAATCAACACCCCATGAAGCATAGGTCAGCGCATCCTGGTATTCATGACCCCTGGAACCCGGGTAGCCGCCACATGTTTTGGAGCCGGCACAATTGTATATCCCGAATTTCAATCCGCGCGCATGGACATAATCAACAACGGATTTGATGCCATTGGGAAACTTTTGAGGATCAGGCACCAGGTATCCTTCCTTATCCCTTTCCTTAGCCATCCAGCCATCGTCTATCACAATGAACTCATAGCCGGCCGCTTTTAATCCATCGTTGACAAAGGCATCTGCAAGGTCCTTAATAAGTTTTTCATCAATATCGGTCTTGAACGTATTCCAACTGTTCCAGCCCATAGGCGGGGTTTGCGCGAGGCCGTCAAATTTCTGAGCATGAGCCAACAGGCTGATCAGCATACAAACAAAAGAGCATTGGAACTTTCTCATAATTTCGTACTACGTTTATCGTGAACGGATTGCTTTCCACATTTCATCACTCACCGGTGCATTACCTCCCCTGCTAAAGTGCAGTCAGAATATTTTTCAGCATTTGACGAAGTGTTCCTTTTCAAATGGTCGGGGTTTATTGTGCAGGTTTATTTTCACGGGCAGGCTTACGGGAATATTCAGAAGGGGTAACTCCAAACATTTTTTTAAAACATTCGCGGAAATACGGAAGATCGGTAAACCCCACTTCGTAGGTTACCTCCGCAACTGTCAGCTGGTCCTGCTCCAATAACTGTGCTGCACGTTTGAGACGCATGGTTCTTATAAATTCATTGGCAGACTGGTTGGTCAGCGCTTTCAGCTTACGATAGAGCTGCATCTTGCTCATGCCTACGTCCGTTCCCATGTCTTCAACCGAGTAATCCGCATTGCTCATATTCCTTTCAACGCTATCCATTGTCTTTTCCATAAACTTTTCATCTGCGGAGGTAAGCGTTATTCTCCGGGGTTCGATGTTGAGGACATTCTTGTCGGCAAAAAGCCCACGCATGCGTTCGCGCATCCGCACAAAGTTTCTGACTTTCAATTCCAGTACCTTCGGATTAAATGGCTTGGTAACATAGTCATCAGCGCCTGTTTCAAGACCTTCTACTTTAAAGATCAGGGAAGTACGGGCAGTTAAGAGAATTACCGGAATATGCGATGTTTTAACATCGGATTTAAGCTTTCTGCATAACGTGATGCCGTCCATACCAGGCATCATTACATCACTGATAATTACATCAGGCTCATGCTCTAACGCTGCCTGCCAGCCCTGCTTACCATCTTCCGCTTCCATCACCTGGTATGTTGTGCGGAAGATTGATTTAATATAGGACCTGACGCCTTCGTTATCTTCCACAATCAGAAGCCTGGGCTGATGTGCAAGACCTTCGTTCGCAGCAATTGGCTCATCTTCTGCCGGGGGTAATTGCGTATCCAGCAGGGACGGATAGTGATCCATACTTTCAATGTCATCTGAGAAATGTTGAATTTCACTGGCGTGAAAGTGAGCAGATCCTTTTTTCAGCCGGATGGTGAAGCGTGAATACTCACCTTCCCTGCTGTCTACATCGATCGTGCCATGGTGCATGTCCACCAGGCTCTTGGTCAACGCGAGACCGATACCGGTGCCTGCATGAGACCTGTCTTCATCATGGCTGAAGAATGTCTGGAATATATTTTCAAAATGTTCAGTCTTGATGCCTTTTCCATTATCCTCTACGATAAGCGACACCTCACTGCCGGACTCATGCACACGAATTGTAATTGCTCCTCCGGGAGAAGTATTCTTAAACGCATTGGACAGGAGGTTAAACAGTATCTTTTCAAACTGATCCCGGTCAAACCATAGCTTGATGAGAGGCGATGAAGATTCAAGGGTAAATTGTATCTTCATTTGCTCGGCCAGTGCATCAAACGACAATTTGATTTCCCGTATAAATCTCACAAGATTTCCTTCCGATACCTCCAGTTTCAAATTACCGGATTCTGCCTTCCGGAAATCCAATAGCTGATTCACCAGCCGGAGCAATCGCTGTGCGTTGCTGCTGATGGCGAGCGCATAATCCCGGAATGTTTTCCCGATGTCACCCGAATCGAGTAAACTCTGTGCAGGCCCCAGGATAAGCGTGAGCGGGGTACGCAGTTCGTGCGATATGTTTGTGAAGAACTGAAGCTTTGCCTTGTTAAGCTTTTCCATGTTTTCCCGCTGCAGGCGTTCCAGCTTAATATCGTGGATAAGATTGGCCCGTAAAAGAATCAGCCTGCGAAAACCATAGAGCACTGCAAACGTGGCGAAGACATAGAGTGCAATAGCCCAATTTGTTTTCCTCCAGGGCGGCAGGATGGTAACGTACACCTGGCTGAACTTGTCGTTCCACACGCCATCGGTGCTGGTAGCCTTAACCTTAAAAATATACGTACCGGAATTTAAGTTTGTATAGTTGGCATAGCGCCTTGCGCTGGTCGTGTAACTCCAGTCCTTGTTAAAACCTTCGAGCATATATGCGTAGCGGATCTTTTCAGGGGCCGCATAATCAAGAGAGGCGAATTCAAATGCGATAGAGTTTTCGAAATGTTTGAGCGTAACGCGGGCGTTGTGCTTCAGCGGATCGGTAAGCAAGATCCGCCCGTTCACATCTTCCCCGAACGTAACGGGCTTGCCAAACAACTCGAACTGGGTGATGGCTAACGGATAATCTTCCTGCTTTTGCACAATACGCTTTGTATCGATCCGATTAAAGCCTTCCGAGCCTGCAAACAGCAAATGCCCCTCCTTATTTTTAACGCACACATTGTTGTAGAAGAAGCCGCCCATGATACGATCATTGCGGTCGTAGTTACGCATCCACCGCGGGTCGGAAGGGTCTATGACCGTAAGCCCGTTCCAGTGTGCGAGCCAGAGTTTCCCGTGTTCATCTTCCAGGATGCTGACAATAACATCATTACTGGGACCTCCTTCAAGGGGGTGCTGTGTAAATTGCTCTGTCCTGCGGTCAAAGGAATTCAGTCCTCCATCGGTTCCAACCCACAATGTCCCCGCATGGTCTTCATAAATGGCGTTGATAAAATTATTGCTGACCGCAGTCGGCTGCGTGGATTCTCTGAGGAAATGTTTTGTATCCGCCCTGCCGTTTGCTTCTTTAAGCCGGTAAAAACCTTTGCCGCGTGTGCCCACCCATACCGTGCCTGTATGATCGGTATGCAGAACCACAATGGGAGCCTGACGAAGCACAGGCTGATCAATTGTTACTATGCGTTTATCCGGGGAGATCCTGTTGAGTCCTCCGCTCCAGGTTCCCACCAGCATGTTTCCTTCCGTATCACTTGCCAGCGACATCACATAATCATCGCTCAGAGGCGTTGGGGATTTCGTATAATAGTGGTCAAATGTCCGGATGAGGCCATCGCTGGAAATGGTTTGCTCATTAAAGTGATACACGCCTGCACCGGCTGTGCCCACCCATACATTTCCTTTGTGATCGGTGTAGAGTGTCTGAATGAATTCCGTAAAATCGTTTTCCTCGCGGCTGACTATCTGATAATGCTGAAATGAATTTTTTCCATCGAACTTAAACAGGCCTCCGCCAATGGTCGATATCCAGTACCCGCCTTTTACGGAAGTCTGGATTCCGGTAATAATTGTTTTTGATTTATCGAATTGACTCGTTTTAAAAGATTCAAAGTCTTTCGTATAACTGTCAAACTTGTTCAGGCCTTTCTTGGTACCCACCCACAATACCCCGCCCTTATCAAAATAAAGCGCGGTAACAGAACTATGGCTGATGTTCATCTGCTTATAGTCCGCATACGGTACTGTTTCAAAATGCTCCGTTGACGGATTGAAAATTGAAAGTCCCATTTCCGATCCGGCTATGATATATGGATTCTTGCCCTCAACCGCGAGTACGCTTCTGAAAAAGCTGTGGCTAAGGGGTTTGTCAGGCACTAAAAAATTATCAAATCTATCTTCGGACAATCTCTTCAGGCCCTTTTTTGTGCTGAGCCAGAGTGTTTGCTTTCCATCTACTTCCAGTTCGCTAATCTGATAGATATAATTATGAAGCTCTTTATTAGGTCCATCCACTGTGTATGTATAGTTATCAAAGGTATAACGCTCGGCTCCAGGCTTGCCCGTTACCCTTAGTTTGTTCAGACCTTTTTCCGTGGCAATCCAAAGTTCGCCTGAGGATGATAAGTAAATGTCCGTAATGAAATCATAGCTTAAGGATGGCGTATTATCTTTTACAATCCGTTCAAATTTATCCTGTCCCTTACGCAGGATATTAAGTCCTTTTTCTGTTCCGATCCACAGGTTTCCCTGACGGTCTTCCTCGATAGACCAGACGTTGTTGCTGCTCAGGCTTTGCGGATCATTCTCCCGATGCGAATAATGATCGAACTCGTTACGGTGCTTATCGTACCGGAAGAGTCCGCCCATGTGCGTACCGATCCACAAATAGCCGTCCCGGTCTTCATAGATGGTTAATATCTTGTTGCTTTGAATTTTTCCCGGTTTATTTTCACTGTGAAAAACAGTGGTCTTATATCCATCATAACGCATCAGTCCGGACCATGTGCCAATCCACAGGAAACCTTCACGATCCTGTATAACACAATTGATTGAGCTCTGCGACAGGCTTTGATTCTCTGTAAGCTGGTCAAAAAAAATGCGTTTGCTCCGCAGATCCCCCGGTTGCGCCAGGGCCACAGAAGCCTTCCCTGTCAAAAACAGCACAAGCAATAGCGTACGCATAGAAACGAGTCGTCTAATCACAGTTTTCGAAGTTACAACATCCGGCATCGCTTTCAAATCCTTATCTTATTTCTTGTCTTTAAGAGAATTAAACAGGCGGTTATACTTTTTTATTACCTGTAACGTGCTTTTATCTTTTGAAAAAACAGAATTTAAGCCCTGAGGTTCTACAAAAGGATCACCTACATAGGACATTGCTTTGATCTCATCCTGTACATTAGCCATGGGTATACCTTCTCCGCCCCACGCCCAGAAATTAGCGCCAGCAACCGGCTTCCCCTGCTGTGCCTGCTGATACATCCGTTCAAAGAGCGCTGCAAAATATTCATCGCGCATGCGGGTATGGCTGCCCGGTGTGCATTGCTTATCATCGCGGTCTATCCCAAACTCTTCCATGACGATCGGTTTGTTCATCTTCGATGCAAGATCGATATGAAGCTGCAGGTGATCGAGCGCATTCTTCTTTGCAACCTTAAAGGTTTCCTTAGGTTTATCGTTATCAAACCAGCCCCAGTTTTTAGCCCAGATGTGTACGGTGAGATAATCGATATTCTTGCTGGCGTGGCTTAGTTCATAGTATTGGAGGTTTTGAATGGTACCAACCTTTCCTTCGTTGCCGGATGAAACCAGGTGATTGGTATCCAGCTTCTGGATGTATCCTGCAGTCTGATCAATCCACTTTATAAAGTCATTAATATTCCGCTCGCCTTGTTCTCCGTCCATTCCCGGTCTTGGCTCATTGCATAACTGCCAGGCCATAATCGTAGGATCGTCTTTGTAAGCCACGTGTGTAAACGTATTGCTTCTGTTGATGAGGTTCTGAATATAATGGCGAAAATGTTCCTGCGCTGCTTCATGCGAATAGAAGTATGACGAAAGCGTCATTTCACGTTCCCATTTACGTTCAGGATTATACGGAACAGATGAAGCCAGCTCGGGATCAAGCCAGGTAACGTATTGTCCCATTCCACCGGACCAATTCCAGTAATTATTAAGATAGATAACCGCTTTCATGCCGCGTTTTCTCATTTCAGACAACAGGAAATCCAGGCCCTGCAGCAGGTCTTCATCATATTGAGAAGGTGAAGTTTGTATGGTAAAAGGAAAATGATTTCCGAATTCCGAAAATTCAGAGGCTCCCAGTACGCGCAGGTTGGTTATGCCTTGCTTTTTAAGAAAATCAAGTTCACGAATAAGCCGCTCCCGTCCTGCCGCTACTTTACTTGAGCCCAGGTAACAGCCATACCACATATTGGCCCCGATGAAATAATAAGGCTTGCCGTCAAGGATGAACCGGCCATTATCAATTGTTACAAATCCCTGCTGTGCATGCAGCACAAAAGAGAGTAATAAAAAAAGTACAGATAGAAATTTTTTCATTGTATTAAAATTCTGCTTTTCAGTCGTTCTGTCAGCTCCATGCATGCACGGCCATTATGGTACGGGCATTTCCAGGCACCGGCTTTGTCTTCGGAGCGGACGATCGTATTGTTTTCTTTCAATCGCCAGTGCCACTCACCGTGGTCTGCATCAATTAAATGAGCTTTAATAAAAGACCATAGCGTATAAGCCTTACTTAAATAAGCTTCGTCTCCGGAAATTTCCCATGCATTTACAAATCCAACAAGCGCTTCTGCCTGCGGCCACCAGTGGATATCGGTATCACGCGAACCATCCGCATGCACTTCGTTGATCACAGCGCCATTCACATTTATTCCGGTTTGTTCAACAGCCTGCACAATCCGGAGAGCAATTGCTTTGAATTTTTCCGTTACGATCTTATCGTTCAGCACCTGCGCTGTTTCATATAGCAGCCAGCTTGCCTCAATGTCATGACCAAAAGAAATCGTGGAAGATTTACGATTCCACTGTTCGTCAAAAAACAAGCCCAGGTGGTTTTGCTTATCCAGGATTTTGTCAGCGAAAACCATCAGCAGGTTTTTCAGTTGTCTGCCGAGCTGAGGATTTTTCCAGCAACGGTACAGGTTAGTGTACGCCTCCAGAACATGAAGATGCGTATTCATCGTTTTGCTTTCGTTGGCATCCTTATCACTAAGCCGCTGGTCTTCCAGTAATTTCCAATCCCGGTCAAAAGCCTCGAAGTATCCTCCAAAGGTCTTATCAAAGCTGTGGGCTTCCAGAAGCTTGAATAAATCAATAGCATGGTCCAATGCGGGCTTATGACCGGTAGCCTGGTAGTATTCGGCAAACGCATAAATTCCGAACGCCTGGGCATACACCTGCTTTTTCGTGTAAACAGGTTTTCCCATAAAGTTGACCATCCAGTAGAGGCCACCGTTTTCGGTATCGATAAAATGCTGCACCAAGTAATCATAGGCGCGCGAAGCTGTTTGCGCATACTGTGCTCTATCTCCGAAGGAATTGAGAATTCGTTGTGCGTGTGAGAACGTCCAGAGAATTCGGGTGTTGAGAATCACACCTTTATCGGCCTGCGGTACGATCTCATCATACCCATTGCGTCTTCCTAAAAATCCGCCATGGGAATCATCTATCATTTGGTTCATCCAGTACGGAAGAATATTGTCTGTAAGCTCAGCCACAACTTCCTCCCGCAGGGTTTCAATTTCCGATATGAGCTTTACGTTAGCCATTCAGGTTTTCTTTCATCCATTTTAAATTAGCATCAATCAGGCGAATGCGTTGCTGAACACTGAGCCCTGAACGATAACCATCTTCGGGGGTATTGATACAATAATCAACAAGCTGTTCGATTGTTGTAGTCGCTACATGCATGCGTGTATCCGATGATGCGTAGTAAATAAAGACACGTTCATCGCGCCTCACCCACCCGTTTGAAAAGACTACATTGGAAACATCTCCTACGCGTTCCTCGCCTTCCGGTGCGATCAGGTAGCCGGCAGGTTTATGAATAACAACGGAAGGATCGGCCAGGTCGGTCATGAAAAGATACAGCACATACCTCAACCCTGCTGCCGTATTGCGCACGCCATGCGCCAGGTGCAGCCAGCCTTTTTCTGTTTTCAGCGGAGCGGGGCCCTGTCCGTTCTTCACCTCATTGATGGTGTGATAAATTTTCGGCTCCACTATTTTCTCGGAGTTAACAACAGCGTTCTCCATTGTATCGCAAAAACCCCACCCAATGCCGCCACCTTTTCCCGCATCAATAAATCCATCCTGCGGCCGTGTATAGAGCGCATATTTTCCACCGATGAATTCCGGATGCAGCACAACATTGCGCTGTTGTCCGCTGGCGGTAACCAGGTCCGGCAGTCTTTCCCATTGCTCAAGATTCTTTGTGCGAACAATACCGCATTGCGCTACAGCTGCCGTTTGGTCAAAGTCTTTAGCGGATGGATCTCTTCGTTCCGTACAGAACAGTCCGTATATCCAGCCGTCTTCATGCTGTACAAGACGCATGTCATACACATTGGTATCCGGAACAGCGGTTTCAGGAAGTAAAACAGGATAATCCCGGAAACGAAAATTATCAATGCCATTATCGCTTTCTGCCAGAGCAAAAAAGGATTTACGGTCTGTACCTTCCACCCGCACCACCAACACTATTTTTCCTTTCCACTCAATAGCTCCTGAATTAAAAGCCGCGTTAATACCGATCCGTTCCATGAGCAGCGGGTTTCGCTGAGGGTTCAGGTCATACCGCCAGAAGACCGGTGCATGGGCTGCTGTAAGAACAGGATATTGATAACGCTGGAAGATACCATTGCTCTCTGCTACAGGCTTGTTCTTCCGTGATAACAAGTCTTCATATTGGTTGAATAATGCAATAATTTTCTTTTTATGATCTGCTTTTATGGGTTGCATACGTTACGCTTACTTGTATCTGAATCAATCAATTTTATTCATTCATTTGTGATCACTTGTGCCTCCGGTTGCATTTACAAGCTGATCTTCATCTTTTAGCTTATCATACCAGTTCTTCTTCAGTATGTAGGTTGTTACCAGCAGGATGCCGATGCTGCCGAGCAATGACATTTGCTCGCGGATAATAATATAGATCGGTATAACCGTGAGGCAAACCTGCCAGGCAATGCCAACTACCACGTTGAACATATCGCGTGAAAAGTTTTTGTTACGCTCAAACGCTGGATCTTCCTGTACAACCGAATCGTGCACCGGTTTCCAGAATCCCCACGGACGAACAGTCCGGTAGAAATGTTTTAATACGGTCTCTTCAGCAGGCGGTGCGGCATACGTTCCTGCAAGGCAGCCAATAATGGACACCAGGAAGGTAAGTGGAAAATAATACAGCGGAAGCACGCCCGGGAATACAAACGGAAAGATCATGGATGCCATAATACCTGCCGCCATTCCCCAAAAATATCCATGGCCATTAAAGCGCCACCAGTGCCACTTCAGCACATTGGAAGCAATGTAGCCTCCGTACAGGGCCGATACGATCCATTGAATAACCGTATTGATGCTCATCACGTATAATCCGATCAGCACGCTGATCACCACCATCACCAGGGAAATGAGATAGCTGTAGTTGATCAGTTGTTTGCGGTTAGCATCCGGATTGATGTACTTAAGATAGATGTCATTGATCAGGTACGCAGGCGCTGCGTTCACAGTTGAAGCGAACGTAGATTTAAATGCTGCCAGTAACCCGGCAATCAGCAAGCCTTTAAGCCCGATGGGAATAAACTCGTTAATGGCCAGGGGAAGCACTCTTTCAAAATCAAAGCTGTTCCCTTCGGCTAAAAATTCTTCCCGCAGGAAGACAAGCGCCAATACGGTAAAGCCCGTAATCATGAGATACCGCGGAAACAACAATACCACCGATACAAAACCGCTCATCTTCGCTGCTTCCGATGGAGATTTAGTGGCCAGAATCTTTTGCATATCATAGTTTGGCGCAGGGCCCGCCATGCTTGCAAAAATGCCTTTGAACAGCATCATCATAAAAAATACAGTGAAGAGTGAAAAACCATCCGAATCGATCTTATCATTTACCGCAGGCATGATTGCTGACCAGTCGAGGTTTAGTTTCCAGCCAAAGAATAATTCATTCCACCCTGTTGGAACCAGGCTCAATAACGTTTCGCGGTCTACGTGCTGCATGGCAATAATCCCGATGGCAAAGCAGCAAACGGTCATGATCACAAATTGAAACACATCTGTCCAGACAATGGACATCATCCCGCCCAGGATTACATATACAGTAACAATGGCGACCATGATGATGCCGTAAAAAGTTGCTGCATTTTCCTGCGCAAGAAAACCCGACAGGTAGGGCGCAACACTTGGCCAGGGAATAAAGGCTTCCATAAATTTTCCCACACCGATAAAGCCGTAGCTCAGAAACCCAAGCGCGCTCAGAAGCGCAAACGCCACGACAATAACGTGCGACAAAGTAGCACCGCTTCCGTTTCCAAAACGTGTTCTTATCCACTCCGCTCCCGTCAGCACATTTGACCTTCTCAGCCACGCGGACAGGTAGACCATTAAGACAATTTGATTGAAGACAGGCCATAGCCACGGTATCCAAACGCTTTTCACTCCATACACGAATAGCAATGTAACCATCCACATAGTTCCGGATATGTCGAACATGCCGGATGCGTTTGAAAGGCCGAGCATGTACCAGGGAAGCGTATTGCCTCCCAAAAAATAGGTTTTAATATTTTCTGAGGCCCGCTTCTTCATGATGAATCCGATGACGATCACCGCCACCAGGTACACAAGGACAATCGAGATGTCAATGGGGGATAAACTCATTTCGTCAGGGCTTTGTTGGATTCGTACATATGCCGGATGTCACCCTCAAAAAATGTAACGTCATCCTTATAAAATTTTATAAAATCTTCCGCTGATGAATGCCCGGGATAAGGAGCATAATGATGCTTGTCGTTCGCATTACGCCAGAGGCATACGTACGCCAGATGAATAGTTGGATTGGCTTTGAGCGGGTTGAGGATAACTTCAGTGAACCAAGCCGGATCCGTTACCCCTTCAAGGCCGGTTTCGGTAAGGGCCGCGCTCTTATTCTTTTCCTTCGCAAGATCTGAAAGCATAGAAAGCCCTTTTACCAAGTCTGCGGTTTGCTCCGCTTTGTTTTTCTTATTCCAGGTAATCCCGACATCCATGTAATTATCATAGCCCAGCACGTCCACATAATTATCTCCCGGATATCCGTAGAGATAAGAAGCTTTGGGATTACTCATGTCCAGCCGGCTCCGGTCAGGTGAAAATGAATACAGGAGATGATGGATGTTCCGCTGATTCTTAAGATAATCAACCGTGAATCGCCACAGGGCTATGTATTCAGCTTCGGTACAGTTGCCTTTTCCCCACCAGAACCAATCACCATTGTGCTCATGGTAGGGTCTGAAGATCATGGGAATGAAAACTCCATCTGCTTTACACGATAAAAGGAAATCTGCAACCTTATCAAGGCGCGCCCTAAATTTCTCGTGATCCTTGCCGCCCGCCAGGATGTGTTTTACAGTCCGGGTTGTATCCCACGCATTTCCACCGGATGTTGTGTTATCAACATGCCATGAAATTGTATTGATTCCACCCCGCTTATACGTTTCAATAATCCACTTGCGGATGTTTTCAAAGGGTACATGATCAATGTTATACGGGGTTTCTTCTTTTCCTACATCCCATCCATGCACGGCCGGGTACGATCCGCAAACTTCTTTCACATCAGAGCGTCCGGGTGAGTCACTCCAGCCAACTCCATAGGCTAACCCTTCCTGGTGACCAAGCATCACACCGAGCTGAGCAATTCGTTTGAGATTTGCATCCAGCGCCTTGGTTTGGTCGGTCGCTTGCTTGTCCAGCGGCTGCTGAGCATAAAGTATGTTGCCTGTTGTTAACAGGAGCGCTGCATAGAGAATAAGTCCTTTCATCTTCATAGGGTTATTGAAAATATAATTACTGATTTTCAACTGCATATGGATTCCCATTATTTTATGATCAGCTTGCGATTAATTGTCCTGCGCGCATCGGTAGCTTTGATAATGTATATTCCTGTATGCCGGAATATATTATCCGTCAGCATAAGTTCGCTCTCCATAACTTCCTTATCATACATTATTTTTCCTGTTACATCAATAATTGTAATTCTTACCGGCTTCGAAAAATTCCTCAGCTCGACATTAACTTCCTGACGGGCCGGCTGGGGATAGATTATTAGGTCATCACGAAGATCAGACTGTTGCTCCTCTACCGCTACAACTACCGGCAATGGTTCATACAGATTCTCTATTTCGTCACCGAACATTACATTATCCGAATTTTTAAAATCAATAAAACTTTGCTTAACGGCTTCGGTACTGGAGGCATGCGCAACGTACGGTTCTGACCAACTGGCATTGATCCACGTGAGAACCCAGGCTATTTTTTTAGACTTTCCGGAAGGATCATCCAGTATTCCCGGTAAAACAACGTTTTTCCAATACAAAGGAGAATTTGCGCCTGCGTTTCTGTCTCCTGTTTCGGAGAAGACGGCTATCTTATTATGTTGTTCAGCAAAGTCAACCACTTTTCCCAATTCAGTTCGCAGGCTGGTTGTTGTTGCCTCATACAAATCCACACCTACGATGTCAACGTACTCATCTCCGGGGTAACGATCATTGCTGAAGGGAGTATTGGGCGACCAGCAAAACAATACACTTTTGGTTCTTTCTTTTACATAACTGACGGTAAGCTGGTACAATAACTTATATTCCGCTGCGGTGAGGCCGGAGCATATCCCCCACCAGAACCAGTTGCCGTTCATCTCATGCAGTGGCCGAAAAACAATGGGTATAGTGTCGTTGCCTACGCGAAGGTCGTTATTAATGATGCTGATAATCTTGTCCAACTCCCCGATGTACCAAGCCCGGTCGCCTGTTTGGTCATCCGCATTGGCAATGTTTTTAGCCAGCCCTGCCGGGGAACCGGAACAGCTATAAGAACCTGTTCCCTTAGCGCTCAAATGCCAGTCGAACGTAATTGCATAGCCCTGCTGGAAAGCCCATTTAACCGCATCGGTATGATAGCCGCGTTCGGTCGCATTCTTTTCAAGATAGTAGTGAAAGTCCGAACCCAATACGGCCGGGTGCGATCCGGTAACAGTTTTGCTGTCCGAATACGTTTCATCTCCATGCGCGCTACCCGAACTGTACCGGAAGCTGTTGAAGAACTCCTGCCCGAACATAAAGCTGGAAGTGTTCTGTACCTTTTTCAGGTTATCGTAAAGTATGTTGGTTTTTTCTGTCAAATCGTTATTCACCTGCGCATAAACATTGCTCATCATCATTACCAACAGGGTATGACACATACATGCAGGCATTTTTGAAGACAATAATTTCTTAACGTTCATAAACAGAACGGATTCGTAAGGCTAAAAAACAACAAGGGAAAAAAAGTGCCCCCGGAAAAAACCGGGGGGCACTTATTCATGATTTCATTCTATCCTGTCCAAAGGAATTAAAATCATATCATCATTTATGGTCTGAAACCAATGTTATCTATCCAAACTGTGACGGCATCACCTTTATCCTGGAACCAGATTTCTTTGAACTCCGTGATGTCGGCAAAGTCGGTAATGGGGATTTCCACATCCACCCATTTACCCTCTTCCAAAGTGACCGTTTTCGGATTATCCGCGTCCACTTTAAGGTTGACCTGTATCTGTTTGCCCTCAGAACCCTCACCTCCATATACCGAGAAGGCAAACTTGGTCATACCGGCCAAAGATATGTTGGCACCAGATGCCATTATCTGGCCACCGCCACTCCATCCGCCAGGGAAATCTACTTTGATGGAATACGGATCTTTACCTCTGCGATACACTTCTGTGTTAGTAGAGTCTGTATAGTTTTTGCCCCAATCCCCAATCTTGAGCCCACTGGCAAGGGAATTACTAAACACTGTCAGGCCAAGAGGTGCAGATACTGTAGTCGCATCAAAACCTACATAGTCTGCATAAATAGTGGAACTGCTTATTCCTTCTACTTTAAATGCAAACCGGACGAACTGTGTTAAATCCACGGCCGGATAACCGCTCAACGGTATTTCATATTCTGTCCAAGTGCCAGGTATCAATTGCACCGCATGGTAATTAGCCCAAGTGTCGTTAAGAATGGCTGCCACATTCACGCTGCTCTGACCACCCAAATTGCCACCATACAAGGCAAAAATAAATGAACCCTGGCTGGTAACGTCTGTAGGAGTCATACCTCCTGCGGAAAGACCTCCACTCTCTGTCGTTGAAAATTTCCATGAAACATTACCCGAATAGAACTGTTCGCCACTGGCCACATCGGAAGTTCCACTCCAACTATGGTTCTTGTCATCATCGATAGTAGCAGAGAAAATCACTTCGTCATAAAAAGTCATGGACAATGGCAGCGGACCTACACTTGGCACTACGATCGTTACACCTAAATTATTCGAGTACCCGTGTATAGTAGTATATGAAATGGCCCCCGATTTCGTTCCCTCCGGTACAGCCAAAACTATCTGGGTGGCTGAATGACTAATGAAACTGGCAGCAGCAACCTGCCCCGAAGTGGGTAAGTTCAAAGAAGCAACCAGGTCAAGATTTGTACCGGTTATGGTAATGTTGTCCGTACCCGGCACGGCAGGAACCGGTGAGATTGATGTTCCGGCCGGAAGGATAATCGTTAATTCGTCATCCGTTTGCACCGTAATGGGCGATGCCTGGTGTAACGTGAGCTTGCCTTTTACTGTTGTTGCCGGAACACTAACAACGATTTGGGTTACCGACTGGCTAACAAAATTGGCTTTTAAAACCTCGGAGCCTCCCCCAAAAACAACTGATGTAATTAAATCCAAATCCGTACCGGTTATGGTCAGGTTCTCCGTATGCTTTATGGAGGCGGGTTCAATTCCACTTACTGTAGGTACTGTTACAATCAACTGTTCTTCCGTGCCAAAAGTCAAAGGTTCCGTTCCCCCGGTAGCAAAGATCAGGAAACCGGTTTGAGCCTCAAAAGGTACTGTTATCACTGCTTGTGTTTCCGACAGGCTAACAAAGTCAGCCTTCTCCACCACCACATCACTTGTAAAGGTTACTCTCTCAATCCAGTTGATCTTTTCACCGGTAATGGTAATGTTGGTGCCGGGCTTAGCTTCTTCCGTTATACTTGAAATTACAACAGGAACTTCGAAGTTGAGAATCGTCAATGACTCAATATCCCCCGAAGGCGTTTTTAAAATTACCTTTCCGGCTTCTGCAGCTTGAGGGACAACAACTGTTATCCGGCTTGAAGTCTGATCAACGAACGTTGATACTTCAACAGAAGGTTGAAAGACAATTGCTGTTACCTTATCCAGATTTTGGCCGACAAAAATTATTTCATCACCATGGTGAACACCTGAGGGTCCGAAACTTAACAAAACAACTTCACCCGGTTCCTCCTCTTCCTCGCAACCCGATAGAAACACCAGACCTGTCAATATAAACAGGACGGCAAGCGCTTGTATTTTATACTTAACTATATTTTTCATCTCTTTCTATGTTTTGGTTAAGGTTCAACAAACCTGATGTTGTCGATATAGAACTCCACTTCGTTTCCGCTGTTCTCCGGTGACCCCAACATCCACGTGCTGAGTGATCCGGCATTGGCCTCAATGAATGTTTGTCCTGGCGTATAGACAACAGCTCCAGCATCATTCGTACCCATTGCATATTGAAACTCAGTCATTGGAACGACAACCGTTATCCATTGCCCATCTGTAGATATCTCTGCATTTTCTTCGGCCCACGGACCCCATATTGCCCTGGCGTTGAGTGCATTTCCCCAAATCTCCTGGTTGTTGCCTGCATGATCCGGAGTAGATAAACAAAGGTTCAGATATCCTCCGTACCATTTCTTAATCTTCGCTTCAAATTTCATCACATAATCACGGTAAGAATTAGGATACAACGGATAGAAATTTCCATCGCGGGTAGCATCATTTCCTCCCCAATATTCCATTGCAAAAGGTGATTGTGCGGGAGCACCAGGACCTTCATCACGCTGGTTTGCCGCAATGTTTCCTCTCACTACGAGGTAGTTGCCATCGATTTCACCGTCACCGGTTTCTACAAGTCCGATACGCCATCCATTACCAACTTTGTCGTCAAAATTCAGGATTATATTTCTGCTGTCCCAAACATGGAAGGTAGAAGTTCCTTCACCGAAGTTTGTTGCCAGAGCAATTGGTCCCTCTGTCGCGCCAGCAGGTACAGTAACTTCTACCTGTGTCTGGCTTACCGATATTACCTCGCCAACGGCTCCTCCGCTGAATGTAACGGTAACTGGTTCAAAGAAATAATTTCCATTGATGACCAGATTTTCTCCTTCCTGCGGCCATTCGTTTTTCAGACTATAAAGCTCCGGAGGAGGAATCGAAACCACAAAAGGATAGGTCAGTACGTCCCCGTTTGCATCAACCAGCGTCATAATATCTGTAATCTCTGACGGTGCAACATTGGGAACGCTTACAAACACTGTACGGTTAGTAACCCAGGTAGGTGTGAGAATGGCTTGTTTGTCGTTAAACCATATTTCACGTGTACCGCCCAGATTTTTACCGACAAGGACAATCCCGGTTCCAAGAGACGCGCTCACGATCAGGGAATCCGCCTTAAGCGGGTCAGAGACCCGGATATAATCAATGACTGGCGCCCCTTCCGGAGTTTCAAGATGCATTCCATCGCCCGTTTGTTCGCACGAGGTGGTAATCATAAGTATACCCATTATCACACTGGTAATGAGTACTCCCGATATATTTTTTATTACTTTCATCTTCATTCAATTTTTAGTCAAAATCATATTCAACTGGCTCCTTGTCCGGACCCAGTAAAGGATTGGTTACCACTTCACTTCCCGGAATCGGGAGGGTCATTTTGGCAACAGTAAAGACTACTACGGGATCCGTATTCTGGTTGCCATTCGGTGAAGTCATACCCGCAGGCACGAGTTCGTAACCTGCCGGATCATTTTCCAACGCATCGTTTGTATCAATCCTGAAATACCTGTCGGTACGTCCCTGTCCATTGAGATAGTCAAGCGTGCCATTTGGATCGCGGTAGTATCTGCGTTTCACATCCAGCCATGATTGCGCTTCCAATGCAAATTCTACCCTGCGCTCATTAAAGAGGTCTACATATGTCATGTTACCGTCCGCAGGAGCATCAAGACCAGCACGTTCCCGTACAGCCAGGTAGGCTTCGTATCCGGGTCCGCTTGAAAGCGATGTTCCGCTTCCCAGGAGCGCTTCGGCATATAGCAGGTAAACATCTGCTAATCGTAGGTAAAATATATCGAACGGTGAGTCCTGGTTGGTGATCACAAACCCTCCGTTATCTTTATCGTTTCCAATGATATGCTTTTTCAGGCTGGTCAGTGTAGGAGTTACACCTTCTACTTGTGTACCCTCGGCATCACGGGAAACAATCTGGTACGTATAACCTCCTTTTTCAGTAGCCACATAATCATAGTAGTCATTATTTTGACTATAGATGGCTCTTTGGCGTTTATCCGTACCTGACCCTGCGTTAGCTTGAATTGTGTTGAGGAAACTTACGGTCATACATTTTCCGGATCCCCAGGCTGTCGCATCACCGGTAATTTCTGTACTGCGCGCAAAGCGAGCCTGGCGGCTGCTGCCAAATCCCCATCCTCCGTTAATTAATTGAGGAGCGAAGAGAATTTCCGGATTATGTTCGTTCGCGACTGTAAACATAGCTTCATAATTACTAAACAAGCTCAGCCCGCTATTGTTAATAACATCAGCAGCATATGCTGCCGCAGTCGTAAAGTCGGTTGCTGAACCAATTGGGTCGCCTCCCACACTTCTTTGTCCTAACGTAACATGCAATTTGGCCAGCATGCCTTTAGCAGCCCATGAAGTGACTCTTCCCGGATCATCCGATGGAGGCAGGTGTTCTGCTGCAAATGCCAGGTCCCTGCGCGCGAATTCATAAAGACTTGCTGTAGTGTTTTTAGGAAGCTGGAGGTTTCCGCTGGCAACCTTTTCTGCCGGCTTTTCAATGATCGGAACCGCGCCCCAATACTCGGCCAGCATAAAGTAAGCAATGCCTCTCATAAACCTGGCCTCTCCCAGCCCGGCATTGATAACATCCTCGCTGACACCGTAGCCACTGGCAATTGTGGGCATATCATCAATGATCAGGTTGGCAAACGAGATCACATCATAAAATCCCTGCCATCCCTGGCCGATATACTGGTTGCTCTCATTGAACGACATATAGAAGAACTGTCCTTCCTGATCCCAGTTGTGATGCATATCGCCTGCCATCACATCGCCCGCGAGCCATGAAAACTGGTCGTTGACTCCCCACCAGACCCTGCCGTATAATGAGGCGGTCGACTTGCGAATCTCTTCAGCATTGTGATACCATGCGTTTACAGTAGGCTGATCCTCGGGGATATATTCAAGAAAATCTTCCTGACATGAACTGAGCGATAATGCTACGGTCACCAGAAAATATAGTATGCATTTTTTCATAGTTGTTTTCATTTAAAAATCTATGTTAACACCGAATGTATATACACGAGGGGACGGATAACGGCCCATATCTACATTTTGCTGCAAAGAGCTTTGGTTAAAAGCTCCAATCTGCGGATCAAGACCGGAATAATTTGTGAACGTGGCAACGTTCTGCACGTTTACAAAAAAACTCGCGTTGGTCATCCTCGCTTTTTGCGCAAGCGATACCGGCAATGTGTAGGTTAGCCTCATGTTCTGAAGTCTTACATATGTAGCATCTTCAATCCAGCGTGTGGACATGTAGTGATTATGGTTTTCTGCGCCATTGTCAAACCGGGGCATGCTTGTTCCGGGATTGGCCAGCTCAACGTGATCGATATTGTTTATATCGGTGCCGCCATTTACAAAACGGGTAACAGCCCTGTTTTGTACAGTCAAGGCCTGGTTATCAAAATTACCCGTCATCTGCTCATTTCTTGCGCGTGAGTAATTGAGAATATCACCACCAATGGAACCTATGATAAATAAATCCAGTGAGAAAGGACCATAGGAGAGTGTATTGTTAAATCCAAACGTAAAATCCGGGTTTGGATCGCCAATGACCTTTTGATCTTCGCTGGTGATTTTTCCATCGCCATTAAGGTCCTTCCATTTAATATCTCCCAACCATACACCCGTAGTGCGTTCAATTTTGTTAAGGTTGGGATTTTCATCACTCGGTATTTGTACAGCATGATCTAAGATCTCCTGCTTGGAAGTAAAGATACCTTCCATCACATAACCATAGAACTGACCTACCGGATACCCGGCAGTTGTCAAAGAAGCTGTTTCAAAGCCGGTATACCAGTACAGGTTTCTGAATATCGGAGTCCCGCCCATGTCCGTTACTTTGTTTCGGTTGACTGAAAGGTTGAAATCGCTGGTCCATTTGAACCTGCCCTTATCTAGGTTGACGCTATTCACGGATACCTCGACACCTTTATTCTCCATCTTACCTACATTGACCATGGGACCTTGTACCTGATCTCCGTATATGGCTGGCAGCGGAAGCTGCAAAAGCAGGTTATCTGTAACCTTGTTGTATAATTCAGCGGTGAAGTTTATGCGTCCTGAGTATAATTCCACATCAAACCCAATGTTGGTCTGGGCTGTTGCTTCCCACTGCACATCCGGATTGGAATAGGCATTATTCCGGACAGAAGGCCCGAAATAAGACATCTGGGTAACGAAGCTTGATCCAAACGCATAGTTTTGGATTTCCTGGTTACCTGTTTTGCCCCATCCCGCTCTCAATTTAACATTAGTAAAGACGTCAGACTCCGGGAAAAAGCCTTCATTGGATATTCTCCATGCTGCCGACACCATTGGGAATACACCCCAGCGATTGTTGGGTCCAAATCGTGACGACCCGTCTCGCCTGATGGTAGCGGTCACCAGATAGCGGTCATCATAATTATAGTTTAACCTGGCAAGCTGTGAATACAGTGTATTCCACTGGATCTGGCCTGTAGGCGGATAATTTTCATTAACATCTCCCTGGCTGACTTCGGGAAAATCGTTGGGCGCATTAAATTTATAGATGATCATATTTTCCCACCGGTTTTTCTGCGCTTCCAGACCCGCCATCAATTTAAAGTCGTGCTTGTCGAATGATTTAGAATACGTGGCATAGTTTTTCCATTGCCAGAAAAAGCTCATGTCATTCCGCTGCGCAAGCTGACTGGTTACATTCTTTATTCTTCCCCACTCATAGGTAGGTAAAAAAGCTTTGTTCAGGCTGTTACCGTAGTCCAGTGAAATTTCAGACCGGAAGTTTAGTCCTTTAATAATTTCGACATCACCATACAGGTTACTCATAATCCGGGTATTCAACACCGTGTTATTCCTGAGCAGCGCCAACGCTACCGGGTTGGAGCCAACCTGTGAAGACAATTCCTGCGCACTTGGACCGGCATAAGTTCCATCAAAGTTTTTTACCGGGATATGGGGAGCCATCTGGGCCGCTTGTGAGATAACACCATCGCCACCATCCGACAGCGTGATCGTTTCATTCTTTCTCGAAAAAGCAAAATTGGCTCCTACGTTGATGCCTTCCTTCACCCGGCCATCAACATTTGTACGGATATTGAAACGGTCAAATTTGGAACCGATAATAACACCTTCCTGCGAAAAGTATCCTCCCGAAACCATATATGTCAACGCATCGCTTCCGCCTGAAAAAGTCAGGGTGTGGCTTTGCATCGGGGCAACCTGGAAAACTGCGTCCTGCCAGTCTGTGCCCTGACCCAACAGGCTGGGATCAGCAAAATTCGGATTTGAATTGATTGTTGATACCTCCTGCGCTACTTCATTGTTATACGCTGCATACTGGCGGAGGTCCATCATGTCAAAAGTTTTGTATACCTCCTGCAGCGCATAGTAGCCGTTATAGCTTATTTTCGCTTGTCCTTTTTTACCACGCTTGGTTGTGATCAAAACCACACCATTCGCAGCGCGCGACCCATAGATAGCAGTAGCGGAAGCATCTTTCAATACCTCAATACTCTCAATGTCTGCCGGGTTGATAGAAGCTAACGGGTTGCTGGCTGCAGCCTGCTGGCCGCCTGAACCACCCTGCCAGTCAAAACCCGGAATGCCGGAACCGCTTCCGCTAACCTGGATACCATCGATAACATATAACGGTTCGCTGCTTTGGGTAAGCGATGTTGTACCGCGAATCCGGATGGACACCACGCCACCGGGCTGACCTGAGTTTTGGGTAACCTGCACACCCGCGACACGTCCTTGCAATGCCTGGTCCACACTTGCCGTAACAGAACCCCTGAGAGATTCGCCCGAAAGGGAGGATACCGCACCGGTCAGGTCGCTCTTCTTTTGCGTTCCATAACCCACCACGATTACCTCTCCCAGAGCCTGTAAATCCTCTTCCAGCGAAACAGAAACCGAGGTTTGATTTCCAACTTCGACTTGCTTGGTCTTATAGCCGATAAATGAAAATACAAGAACATTCTCGGGAGACACAAGCAGTGAAAATTTACCATCCGCATCAGAGGTTGCACCGCTATTGGTTCCCTTGATACTGATGTTCACTCCCGGCATAGGCTGGTCCTTGGCGTCTTTAACGACACCGGTCAGGGTTGTCTGCGCCTGAGCCATGACAGTTGATAATAGCAGGAACAATATTATCCCTGCCTGTTTTAGGTTTTTTAGTAGAAACACTCTTTTCATAATGATGTGTTTAGGTGTTTTAGGTTAGTACAGAAAAATCCGGAGCAGAATCAGTAAGAACAGAAGGGCACAAATGCCGAACCCGATTTCCGAGAAGAGCAGGAACCTGTCTTTTTTTGACAGGGACCGTAGTGCGCCACGTACCCAACTAATCAACTGAGCCATACTCAAAGGATTATCAGGTTTAAAGGTTTAGCCTTTTAAATACATTTATGGGCGGTAAATCGCCCAAAAGTAGAGGGCAAACGTTTGCGGAAAAAGATTTTAAGCAAACAATTGCGGAATTACTGCAATAAAGCGGGAAACGGCCCCGTAAGGCTAGCAAGGAAACCTGATCCTTTTCGCAGAACCTGTGCTTACAGGCTTACTTCGCTTTTGGATAGTGCGTATCATGCGGCCTTGAAAACCAGTACCGGTAGTTTGTACAAAAGAAAATCATGAAGGTTAAGCCGGGAAACCGGATCTTCCAACTCTTTATATTATAAGGGTATTCAACTGACTTACTGAAATCACACTAAACAAAAAAGCCCTGAATAAATCATTCAGGGCTTTCGGAGGTCTCAAGCGGATTCGAACCGCTGTAGGAGCTTTTGCAGAGCTCTGCCTAGCCACTCGGCCATGAGACCATTTTACTACGCTGTCCTGACGCTCAAAGTCAGGATGCTGACAGTAATCGTCAGCACAAAACTATAAAAATCACTGCGGATTACAACGTGTAAAAACAAAAGGTGGCCGGT
>CAZIGG010000001.1:66027-72999 GCA_964538575.1 uncultured Roseivirgaceae bacterium | reverse complement strand
TACCGCATTGAAAAAGACACCATGGGCGAGGTTAAAGTGCCTGCCGATAAATACTGGGGCGCCCAAACTGAACGTTCCCGCAATAATTTTAAAATCGGTCCGGAGGCCAGTATGCCGAAAGAGATCATTTATGCTTTCGGCTATCTGAAAAAAGCTGCGGCTATGGCAAACCATGAGCTGGGTGCACTTGCTGCGGATAAGAAAGACCTGATCGCAAAAGCCTGCGATGAGATCATTGCCGGAAAGCTTGACGATCAGTTTCCGCTGGTAATCTGGCAAACAGGCTCTGGCACACAAAGCAACATGAATGCGAATGAAGTGATCGCTTACCGTGCACATGTAATCAGCGGAGGCAACCTGGCCGATGAAAAGAAAGTGCTTCATCCGAATGATGATGTCAATAAATCTCAGTCATCAAACGATACCTTCCCGACCGCTATGCACATTGCTTCATACAAGCAAGTGATGGAAATCACCTTGCCGGGAATGAAAAAGCTTCGTGATACGCTTGACAAAAAAGCGAAAGAATACAAGAACATTGTAAAGACCGGCCGCACCCATTTCATGGATGCAACTCCGTTAACATTAGGCCAGGAGTTTTCAGGTTACGTGCAGCAGATTGATAACAGCATGCGCGCGATTAAAAATTCACTTGAGGTTGTGCGCGAGCTTGCCCTTGGCGGAACGGCCGTGGGAACGGGATTGAATACACCAAAAGGTTATGATGTGCTTGTTGCGAAGAAGATTGCTGAGCTAACGGGTTATCCGTTTGTAACGGCTCCCAATAAGTTTGAAGCTCTTGCTGCCCACGATGCAATGGTTGAATTATCAGGCGCATTGAAACGCTCGGCTGTTGCCTTCATGAAGATTGCCAATGACATCCGCATGTTAAGTTCAGGTCCGCGTTCAGGCATTGGTGAGGTTATTATTCCGGATAACGAACCGGGCTCATCCATTATGCCGGGGAAAGTAAACCCGACACAACCGGAAGCATTAACAATGGTCTGCGCACAAATCATTGGAAACGATGTTGCTGTTTCCATTGGCGGAATGAATGGCCACTTTGAGCTTAACGTGTTCAAGCCGGTAATTGCAGCAAATGTTCTTCAGTCTGCGCGGTTGTTAGGCGATGCCAGTGTATCCTTTAACGATAAATGTGCAGAAGGTATTGAGCCAAACCTGGCGATTATCAGGCAGCACATGGAGAATTCATTAATGCTGGTGACTTCATTGAATACCCACATCGGGTATGAAAATGCTGCGAAAATCGCCAAGAAAGCGCATAAAGAGAATAAAACCCTGCGTGAAGCGGCAATCGAACTGGGCCTGGTAACATCGGCACAGTTTGATGAATGGGTTCGCCCGGAGAAGATGGTCGGGAGTCTTTGAAAATTAGGATTTTGGAAATATTTCGTACTTTTAATTAGAATTTAACCTAAAACAGATACATGAAATAGCTCAGCTATTCCATGCGACCATTAAAAACAAAAAAACAACGCATGAAAAGACTAACACTACTATTCTGTCTGGTTTTACTTTTTGCGGGCACTGAATCATTTGCCCAGCTCTCCAAGCAAGAAAAAAAGGAGTGGAAGAAGAAAGCCAAGGAGTTCAAGAAGAACCCGCAAGCCCTGAAAACGCTAACCGAAGAAAAAAAGGTAGCGGACGACAACGTGGTTACGTTGAACAATCAAACCAAACAACTGCAGGCAACCATCAGCAATAAAGATGCGAAGATTGCTGAGCTGGAAGACCAGCTTTCGCGCCTGCGTTCGGAGCTGACGGCTGCTAAAGCCGAGCTTGCACAACTGAAGGAAAATCCGGTTATCAACCCGATGGACTTTTCAAAGGGTGTTGTGTTCAAGGTTCAGATCGGGGCGTTCAAAAACAAAGACCTGCAAAAGTATTTCGACAACAACCCGAACTTTGGCGGAGAAGCAACCGACAAAGGTGAGCAAAAGCTTACCATCGGAGTGTTCCGTGATTATTGGGAAGCCGATACCTTTAAGAAATACATGCGCGACATGGGCGTGAAAGATGCCTGGATCGTTCCCTACAAGGACGGTCAGCGCGTAGAAATTAAAGATGTGCTTGAAGGCGTGGTGGGCGATAAAGCGCCAACCAAACCTGCAGAAGGCACAAAATAAGCTACTGACATAAACTGTCACCTGAAGAGCAGCATCATCGCTGCTCTTTTTGTATTCTTGCAGGTGTAAAAGAAGTGATGGAAAAACGATGGATTTATAAGGAAGCTCCTCCCCGCGAAGCTGTTGAAAGGCTTTCGAAGGAGATTAATATTAATCCGTATCTGTCAACAGTTCTCGTTCAACGCGGTACCACCACATTTGAAGCTGCAAAAGATTACTTCCGCCCGTCACTTGATCAGCTTCACGATCCTTTACTGATGAAGGACATGCAGCATGCGGTGGATCGTCTCAAGTGCGCCATTGATGCTGAAGAAAAAATTCTTGTATATGGCGATTACGATGTAGACGGGACAACGGCCGTTGCGCTGGTGTACAGTTACCTGCGTCAATTCTATCCGCATTGCGAAGTATATATTCCGGATCGCCACAAAGAAGGTTACGGGGTTTCACAGGCAGGCGTTGAGTGGGCCGATGAAAACGGCTACACGTTAATCATTGCATTGGACTGCGGCATCAAAGCATCCGACATGGTAGTGCTGGCCGACCATAAAGGAATTGATTTCATTATCTGCGACCATCACCTGCCCGATGAAAAAATTCCAAATGCAGTTGCAGTCCTCGATCCGAAAAGAAAAGATTGTAACTATCCCTATAAAGAACTGAGCGGCTGCGGACTCGGATTCAAACTCATCCAGGCTTTCGCACGACAGCACCGAAACGAAGAAGAAGTTTACCATTTCCTGGATCTTGTTGCGGTAAGTATTGCATCCGACATTGTTCCGATTACCGGTGAAAACCGAATCCTGACATACTTTGGATTAAAGAAGCTCAATGAAAATCCGTTGCCGGGATTGAAAGCACTTAAGGAACTGTCTCAAAACAGGGGTGATCTTGATGTTTCGGGAATTGTGTTCACCCTCGGCCCAAGAATTAATGCAGCCGGTCGTGTGGCACACGCCAGTGCAGCGGTTGAACTGTTGCTCGCGCAAACCGAAGAAGAAGCTTTCCGGTTTGCTGAGGGTGTTAACCTGAACAACGACACGCGAAGGCAATTTGATCTTGACACTACTGAAGAAGCGTTGTCTATGATTCACAATGACGAAGTGCTTCGGGTCGCGAAATCAACTGTTTTATTTAAAAATACCTGGCACAAAGGTGTGATTGGCATAGTTGCTGCTCGGTGTATCGAAAAATACTATCGCCCGACTGTGATCCTCACCGAATCAAACGATAAAATAACCGGCTCTGCGCGCAGCGTGTTGGGTTTTGACCTCTATGAGGCGATTCTTAAATGCAGCGATTTGCTCGAGAAGTTTGGCGGACATAAGTATGCTGCCGGCTTAACGATGGACAAAAAAAACCTTGCAGCATTTCAGCAGCGGTTTGAAGAAGTGGTGGCAACGCAGATCACCTCAGAAATGTTAACGCCTTCCATCGAAATTGACACGCAAATTTCATTTGATGCGATTACACCAAAGTTCCTGAACGTGCTCAAGCAAATGGCACCTTTCGGCCCCGAAAATCAAAAGCCGGTGTTTGAAGCGAAGAATGTTTATGTATCTAATTCGTTGTCGAATTTTAAAGACCGTCACGTGAAATTTACAGCATCGCAGGAAGGCAACGGCAGTTCTTTCCAGGTGGTGGGATTTGATTTGGGCGAACATTACGAACAGCTCGCGATGCAAACACCTTTCCGAATGGTCTTTACGATTGAAGAAAATTATTATAACGGCTATACGTCTATCCAGTTGAGGGCGAAAGACATTAAGTTTGAGTAGTATTATGAAATGAGCATAAACAGAACTTATCTAATGGTCCGCAAGTTCCGTGACCATTAAAAAACAATTATTACACATGAAATTACGGGCAGAGAATCTTGTTAAAAAATATAAAACCCGCACGGTGGTTAACAACGTTTCCGTGGAGGTTAACCAGGGAGAAATTGTGGGTTTGCTTGGCCCGAATGGTGCAGGAAAGACGACAACTTTTTACATGACCGTGGGGCTGATCAAACCCAATGAAGGAAAGATTTTCCTGGAGAATGATGAGATCACTCCCTTGCCCATGTACCAGCGCGCAAAGCTCGGTATCGGATACCTGGCCCAGGAGGCTTCTGTATTCCGCAAGCTGACCGTGGAGGAAAACATTTTAGCCGTTCTTGAAATGCGCGATACTACCAGCAAGTACCGTAAAGAAAAGGTTGATCAGTTGCTGGAAGAATTCAGCTTGCAAAAAGTTCGTAAGAACCTCGGCATGTCTTTATCCGGAGGCGAACGGAGAAGAACCGAGATCGCCCGGGCCCTCGCTGTTGACCCGAAATTTGTTTTACTGGATGAACCCTTTGCCGGAGTTGACCCGATTGCGGTGGAAGAAATTCAAACTATCATTTCCCGCCTGAAAAAGAAGAACATCGGTATTCTCATCACAGATCACAATGTTGATGAAACACTATCCATCACCGATCGTGCGTATTTAATGGTCGATGGAAAATTATTCAAATCGGGCACGGCACATGAGCTGGCCAGCGACCCGCAGGTACGCAAAGTTTACCTCGGCCAAAACTTTGAATTGCGCAGGTCAAAGTCTGCCACGGAGAATTCCCTATAAAAGGTACACGCAAGCCGGTTTGTTGATTGGAATTCGTATTTTGGATGTTCGTTCAATATGGGTTTAATCAATTCCATCCTCACCTGGGTAATGAAGAAGCGGATCCACCAGATCGAGCTGTTCATGAAATACCCCTATGAGGTTCAGGATGAACTGTTGAAAAAACTGCTTCAATCTGCGAAAGGAACAGAATTTGGCAGGAAATACAATTTCGATTCGATTAGCAGCTACGAACAATTTTCAGGGCGCGTTCCGGTTTCTTCCTATGAAGATATGTTTCCGTACATCGAACGGCTGATGCGCGGTGAGCAGAACATCCTGTGGCCTTCAGAAATAAAATGGTTCTCGAAATCATCCGGCACCACGAATGCGCGCAGCAAATTTATTCCTGTTTCAACCGAAGCACTGGAGGATTGTCACTTTAAGGGCGGCAAAGACATGCTTTCGATCTATGTAAACACCCATCCGGAAACGAAAATATTCGATGGCAAGGGACTGGGGGTTGGCGGCAGTTATCAGCTTAACGAGTATGATTCATCAGCCACGTCTTACTATGGTGATGTCTCCGCGGTGATCATGCAAAACCTTCCCGAGTGGGCGGAGTTTATCCGAACCCCAAGTTTGGATACCGCCCTGATGAACAATTGGGAGGATAAGATCAAAAAGATGGCGTACGAAACGGCCGATGTAAATGTTACCAGCATTGCCGGTGTGCCCACCTGGACAATTTTACTGATCCAGAAAATTGTGGAGGCGCAGGGGAAGAAAAATATAACGGAAGTCTGGCCAAACCTTGAAGTATTCTTTCATGGCGCAGTTGCCTTTGGGCCATACCGTAACCTTTTCAAGAAACTGATTCCCAAGAAGAGCATGAACTATTGGGAAACCTACAATGCAAGCGAAGGTTTCTTTGGAATTCAGGATCAGCGCAACTCGGAGGAATTATTGCTGATGCTTGACTACGGAATTTTTTATGAATTCATTCCGGTAGAAGAGCTTGAAGCCGAAAACCCAAAGGCCTGCCGCCTGAGCGATGTGCAGACGGGGAAAAATTATGCAATGATCATCAGCACCAATGCCGGCCTGTGGCGATATAACATTGGCGATACGGTAAAATTTACATCTGTTTCGCCCTACCGGATTAAAATAACAGGCAGAACCAAGCATTTCATGAATGCATTTGGAGAAGAGGTGATTGTTGAAAATGCTGAGACCGCTATCACCAAAGCATGCGAAGAAACCGGTGCCGTGATGAGCAATTTTACAGCCGCCCCGGTTTACCTCGAAGAGGGGAAACGAGGCGGGCACGAATGGATTATTGAGTTCACTAAAAAGCCCGCCAGTGCAAAAAAATTTGTTGATACATTAGACGCAACCCTGCGAAGCATTAATTCGGATTACGATGCCAAGCGCGCAAAAGATATCGCACTTGTAAAACCCATCATTCATCCGGTTGGGGAAGGTACATTTTATGACTGGATGAAGAAGCGGGGTAAATTGGGCGGGCAAAATAAAGTGCCGCGCCTTTCAAATTCACGCGAATATGTGGAGGATATCCTCGCCATGCTGAAGGAAACAAAGCCTGTTAGCTAAACAGGTTGTTCAGCTCATAGTCGACCTGGCTGATCACGTATGCGAAATCTTCAACACGTTCAACAAAATCAAGCTTGTTCACATCAATGATCAGCAATTTGCCCTGCGTGTAATTGCTGATCCAGGTTTCGTAATGTTCGTTAAGATTTTTCAGGTAATCAATGCGAATGGCATATTCAAAATCGCGGCCGCGCTTTTCAATCTGCTTCACAAGTTTCGGAATGTCCGCTTTCAAATAAATAAGCAAGTCGGGCGGCTTTACAAATTCAATCATTGAATTGAACACATCGAAATAACTCTGATAATCGCGCTCGCTGATATGACCGCTTTTGCGAAGGTTAGCGGCAAAAATGTGCGCATCTTCGTAGATCGTGCGATCCTGAACAATCGTTTTATCGTTATTCCGGATCTCATTGATTTGCCGGAAACGGCTGTTCAGGAAATAGACTTGTAAATGAAAGGCCCACCGGCTCATGTCTTCGTAAAAATCGCGGAGGTAAGGATTGTTCTCGACTGATTCGAACAAGGGAATCCAGTTGTAATGTTTAGCCAGTTTTTCGGCCAGCGTGGTTTTGCCGGAGCCGATGTTGCCGGAAATGGCGATGTGCTTAAGCGTAGAAGACAT
>CAZIGG010000001.1:0-65927 GCA_964538575.1 uncultured Roseivirgaceae bacterium | reverse complement strand
TCCTTATCAGCCGCATCGGCTTTTTTAATTTCCTCGTCAATAATTTCTTCGATCACCTTGCGCTGGCGTTCATCAATGGTTTGGTCAACCTTTGCCTGTTTTTTCATAAAACGAAGCATCGCATTCTTTTTTATTTCATAGGCGATGAAAACGGTATATTCTTTTTTCTCTTCGTTATAAAATTTCTTCTCCCCTATTTTCCGCAAATCGGAAATGTTGGTATTCATGATCTGCCGAACCAGGCTTTGAAACTTATCGGCTACATCGGCCGCGTTTTGGTTTTCCGTTTGGCCAAGATACTGGTCGGCAACCTGCTTCATCGTAGTGTTCACCTGACCGGCCAGTTGCGCTTTGGCATCCAGATCAGCTTTGCCCCGTGCAATGTTATCCTGCGAGCTGGCACCTTTTCCGGTTCCGCGCCACCAGCGATTATTGGATTCGTATGCGTTTCCCTGGAAAGGCTCGCGCACTTTTTTACCCAACACACCGGAGGAACAGGCAACGGCAACTAATGCCACCAGAACAATGCAAACGCTGATAATTGATTTCATATTTTATGGAGGTTAATGCATCGAAATTACGAAAAATTATGCCAGACTATTTTCCTGTTAAAATTATCAATTGCCAGCGGAAAGCCCATTTCCATTTTAAAGAATAGGAGGTTATCCCGGCCGCGTTTAAGATTTCTTTAAGCTCGGTTCGGGTAAACCCGCGGTGAACAGAAAGCGGGGCATCATTAACCACCATAGGCGATTTCGAAAAGGTGGTTGTCAGAAATTTAATCGAATAGTAGGCCAGCGGATGCCGGTGAAGATCATTGATTACAATTCCGCATCGCGTTGTGCTGTTAAGATGGGTGAAAAGACCGATTAACTGATCCCGGGTGAAGTGATGAAAAAAAAGTGTGGCAAAAACAATATCAAAGCTCTCCGGTCTGAATTCATCCGAAAGCACATCAAGGGTTTTAAAATTTATATTATCGTGAGAAGCAGTATTCTTTTTTGCATACGCAACAATGTTTGGATTTGCATCTATCCCGGTAAGTGTGGCTTTACGGCCCTTCTTTGCAAGCCGGTCCTTAATTAACATGAGCATATCACCTCCTCCGCAGCCGAGGTCAGCAATTTTTAGTGAAGGAGAAGCGCAGTTCTTTAAAACTTTATTCAGCCCGCTAAGTGTAACGGCATTCCCTCCGAGCCATGTATTGATGAATTCAAGCTCGGCCAGGGTCTGATCAACCATAGGACCTGAACAATTCAGGTCGTCCATGATCTCTGCGGTTTCGGAACGTTGCGAAAAATCAGGCATATTGAATTTTGAACAAAATACTCTCCATTGTAAGCCCTGGCCCGAAAGCAAAACTCAAAATGGATTCGCCTTCATGCTGTAGGGTTGACTCCTTAAGAAGGGAGCATAAAACAAACAGAACTGTAGGTGAAGACATGTTGCCATACTTATTTAAAACAGCATACGCATGCCGGTTGTCATTTTTCGACAGGCCAAGTTCTTTCTCAATTACTTCCAGAATTTTTTTCCCGCCCGGATGAACCGCAAAATGTTTAATCGTACTGAAATTCCTTTTAATCTTACTGAGCATTTCATCCGTAAGCTTTTTAATCCCGCCTTGAATGATTTCGGGTATATAAGAAGTCAGCTTCATTTCAAAACCAAGATTGCCCACACTCCAGGCCATTTGCGGATCTTTTGAAAAAGAGAGCGAGTTGTGGAATGCTTCAGGTACAAGATTAACCCCTACCGTTGGATTACCCTGCATTAAAATAGCAGCAGCACCATCGGCAAACAGTGCATTAGCCAGCATGTTATCTTCTGTAGCTTGTTTTTGAAAATGAATGCTGCAAAGCTCTACACATACAATGAGTACGCTGGCTTGCGGATCAGCTTTGCAAAAAGCATCTCCGACCTTAATTCCGTTGAAGGCGGCATAGCACCCCATGAAATTAATGCTGATGCGCTGTATATCATGGCGAAGTCCAAGCTTTTCAACTAAATCGATATCCAGACCGGGCGCATACATACCCGTACAGCTTACTACTATTAAATGGGTAATCGTGCGGATGTCAATGCCTGGTTGTTTTGCAAGACAATCCTTGATAGCGGCAATGCACAAATCGGGTGCACACTTCTGATATTCCTGTAACCGCAAACCCGTTGAAGGAAACGGCTCAAAATTTTCTGTGTTCGGATAAAAGCTGAAATCTTTCTCTTTACCATAATCCGTTAACACGGAATACCGGTGCGAAATACCGCTTGACCTGAAAATAGCATTGAGTTTGCGGTTGTTCTCATAATCAAGCTGCATGGCGCGCGTCATGAATTTTCCAATCTCCGATTGTTCAAATCGATTTTCAGGTACAGCAATTCCAATAGAGGTCAGATAGCTCATGCAGTCCAAGTATAACTCAAAATATCTTAATTTAGATCAGATTTGTTCGCTACAATGTTTTCACGCTCTTCCTGGCTCCACCTGCGCATTCCGTTCTCCTATTTCCTGTTACCGGTTTTTTTGTTTGCCGTTGCCGTTTCTCCCAACATCAGTGAGCCGCGATTACTCTGGGTGTTCATTATCCTCCATCTGTTTTTATACCCGGCCTCCAACGGGTTCAACAGTTATTTCGATAAAGATGAAAAAAGCATCGGGGGCCTTAAAAATCCGCCCAAAGTCAACAAAGGGCTTTATTATTTATCATTGACTTTTGATGCAATCGCGCTGCTGCTGGGGTATTTTATCATCAATCCTGTCTTTGCTGTGATGCTTTTTATTTACGGCCTGGTTTCGAAGGCGTACAGTCATCCGATAGTCCGGTTAAAAAAGTATCCTGTTGTTGGATGGATTGCGGCCGGGCTTTTTCAGGGCGCGTTTACGTTTATTATGTGCTACGTTGGATTGAATGATTTTTCGCTGAGTAGATGTTTTCATGCGCATGTTTTGATTCCATCGCTGCTGACTACTGTTGTACTGTGGGCAAACTACCCGATGACGCAGGTCTATCAGCACGAAGAAGATTTAAAACGAGGCGACCAGACATTAAGTGTGAAGCTTGGGATTCGCGGCACCTTTTATTTCACCGCATTGGTATTCATTATAGCCGCAGTTCAGTTCACTTTTTATTTTATTGAATTCCATAAGCTGAAGTACGCAATCGCGTTCTTTATTGCGCTGGCGCCTGTGTTATTATACTTTTTGTTTTGGTTTTCTAAGGTTCTTAAAGATGAATCCGCTGCCAGCTACGGCTATGCCATGGGACTGAATTATATTTCAGCGACATGCCTGAATGCATTCTTCATTTATTTTTTTCTGGACAGCAGCCAGGTGCTGCAGGCGCTCTTTCCAGGTTAATGACGAGCTAAAAAGTTTTTCCATGGGTTAGTTTGATGAGTAAGCTGGCAACGGGTTTTGAATGCAACGCAAGATTAACCGCAAGCGTTGAGCCCCACTCCGTTCCGAACAAGTTGTTTTGAATTTGGCGGCCAATCCAAAGTCGTTTTGAAAATGTTTTCCGCCAGGAGCTTGCATACGCTTGTTCAAGTTTTTGATGCGAAAAACCTTTGCTGTTCGCATGTTCAATAATCAGGTCACTTAAAATCCTGGCAGAGTGAATTGCCATCGCCATGCCGTTTCCGCAAAGCGGGGTGATCATGCCGGCCGCATCGCCAGTCATAAGAATGTGATTCCAAACGGGCTCTTTCGTTTCAAAAGAAATTTCGTTAATGACTTCAGGCTTTTGAAAAAGGAAATCGGCCTCGTTAAAAATCTTTTTGAGATGCGGGTTTTCAAACAAAACATTTTTTTCTAATGCATCAATGCTGCCAAACTGTTTCAGTTTGTCGCGATGGCTGAGGTAGCAGATATTGGTCTTTCCATCCTCCACATTGCTTACCCCGCAATATCCGCCCCGGAAATTATGCAGGGCTATGATCGCGTCCGGATGATTTGTTTTCGCGTGGTATTTAACACCAACGTATGGTGAACGTTTTTTAATAAATCCCCGCGCGAGCTGAACATCAAGTTTAGACCGCTTACCAAAGGCGCCAATAACAATCGGGGCAGAAAAATCTTTTTCAGCGGTGTTAACTGTAAAGTTTTCTTCAACGTGTTGTATCGATTCAATTTCTGTGTTCAACAGGAAATTGACCCCGGCTTTTTGTCCAAGGCCAAACAAGTAATGATCAAACGTAAATCGGCTGATACCGAAGCCTCCAGGGTCTAAAGCCGCAATCGTACTTTTCCCTTTAACAGAACTTAACTGGAACTGTGTAATTTGAGGAGGATTGAATTCCTGCGGATAAAGATCTTCCCGTTTTAAAAAATCGGCCGTTTCATTCGAAATGTATTCCCCGCAAACGCGATGAAACGGATAAGTTTTTTTTTCGATGAGTGTGCAATCAAAACCTTTGCGCGCCAGGCGAATGGCTGCAACAAGGCCGGCAAGCCCGCCACCGGCTATGATTATTGTCTTTCCGGAAACCAATTATGGAAACTAATAAATCTTAGTGAAAGATGCGGTTAAATCTGACTTTCGAGCCTGAACTCTAACCTTTGCCTGACCTTGTTCCGTTCAATTTCAACACGGACCTTCTTACCGGGAGAGGAATTAAGCAACGCATTGAGCTGATGGAGTTTCAGGTCCTTTGTTAACAGGCCATTAACAGAAATGATCAGGTCGCCCTGTAAAATACCCGCTTGCATGGCCGGTGACAGATCACGGACGTCCATCACCTCGTAAACATCAAGCCTGGATCCCTTCGCTTTCATTTCAAGCCCGCTCAGGTTAAGAAAGAAAGACTTTTTAAAGTCTGCATTTTTCTTTAAGTACAGCTTTCCATGCGGGAAATTAAAAACTACGGTGAATCGACTTAAAATTTCACCGCCCACAGAACCATTGCGAAACGTAATTGCATGCTTCAGCGTATCGAGGTAACTGTTGGAATCAGGAAAATTGGTGATCACCTTTTGCAAGGTAAATTTTCCGAACTCAACGGATTCAATTCTGCCGGTCTTTCCGGTAATCACCCCACCGATCGCTCTTCCCAATACCGTGCTTACTCTGTTTTGAGGAACAACAATCCGCTTATCGGAAGTTGGTTCCAGCATCAGGCTGTGGCTTGCTCCGGTATCAACCAAAAGCTTTGCGGTAAGAATATTGTCAGGATCGATGTTAAGGGGAGTAAGAATAAAAGGCTTTGTATCTTCTATTACCATGGGCAGCTCCTGATACTTTCTTCCGGGCCGGAATTTTTCCGGAGTGTACAGCGTCATAACTTTCTTTTTATAATCAATCCGGATGACAAACCTGCTGAAAAGCTCATAGCCAAGAATGCCATGAACATCTACACCCAGGTAATTTCGTAATTCTAATAAATCCTGATCGAGCACCAAGAGCGTATGACCCCTGCCCTCAATGCCGGGCATACCATTTAATCCGGGCATGGATATCGAAACGTTGTTTGTAATATATGCATCAACCAGTTTGTTTCCTCCGGGCCCGGCTATTGTATACTTTCTGGTGTACTTTAATTCTAGAATATCAGAAAACATTTTCTGCGTCAGGATAGCGGTGCGCACTCCGGTATCGACAATGAATTTCAGCGGAAGCGTTCCGTTAATGATCACCGATACAACAACGAGATTATTATGAATCTGAATGGGAATATCTGCCCGCTTCCGGCCTTCAGGAAAGGTAAACCCTAACGTTTGAGCCTGAGCCGTTGCAAGAGAAAAAACAAGGAAAACAAGCAGCAGATTTCTCATGGTAGTCCACTTCAAGTTAAAACAAATTTAACGTAAAGAAGTATACCCCCGGTTACGGTATTAACGCAGATAACATTTCTGCCGGGGAATCGCTGCTTTTGATTGATTTGAAATTTTCTTCGTGAAGAAACCCTTCATCCACCATAGATTTCATTTGTGCCAGCAGGGGGTCAAAGAACCCGTTAATATTAAGCACCGCAACAGGCTGTGTCAGTAATCCAAGCTGTTTCCAGGTTAGAATTTCAGCAAGTTCTTCGAGTGTTCCCCAGCCGCCAGGAATGGCAACAAATGCATCAGAAAGATCGGCCATTCTTTTTTTCCGCTCATGCATGCTGGTTACAACCTCAAGCGAGGTAAGGCCCGCATGCCCCACTTCCCGGTCCATTAAAAATTTCGGGATAATGCCGATCACTTCCCCGTTATTTTCAAGCACGGCATCGGCAACTATGCCCATCAGGCCAACGTTGCCGCCTCCATAAATTAATGTGTGCTTACCCTTTGCAAGCCTGTAGCCAAGCTCCTTTGCAGCACGGGCATAAATGGGATTGTTTCCGGAAGAAGATCCACAAAAAACGCAGATGTTCATGTGGGGGCTAAAAGCCGGTTTAAAACTTGTTATCGTGCTTGTTTTTGCTGACCATTTTATTGGGGAAAATCCACGGTGAAACAATCGCCAAAACAAACAGGGCAATTACCACGTAAAATGGAGTCCAGGATGCATCGAACATAAGCGGTAGCGTTAGAATGCCAAAAATAGGACGATTCCGCTACTTTCTATAGAAAACATTCGAAATTATCGTATGTTTTGCGTTCTGTTGAAGGAGTAAACCAGAATTTAGAAGCGAGCAATGAAACGTTTTTTAGTCTTTTTGGCTGTAGGTGTAGCCCTGATTGCGGTGCTTCTGCTGGTTCAACGCATTCAACGCAGAAATGAAAAATCGCTAAGTCCGGAAGAAGAGGTGAGCTATTCCGAAGGCAATCTCAAATTAAAAGTATTGTATAACCGTCCTTCAAAAAGAGGCCGCAAAATCTTTGGTGAGCTTGTGCCCTACGGCAAGGTTTGGCGAACCGGAGCCAACGAAGCAACGACATTTGAAACCAATAAGTCCATTATAATTGAAGGGGAAACCCTTGCTCCCGGTAAGTATACATTGTGGACTATCCCGGACAGTACTGTATGGACTGTTATTTTTAATTCTCAGCATGGGCAGTGGGGCATCAACCACAAAGGTGAGGCCGACCGAAATCCTTCGCTTGATGTTTTAAGCGTTCCTGTTCATGCTGTGATACAAGACCGGATCTTTGAACAGTTCACCATTGTATTCGAAAAAGTGGGCGAACAAACCGAAATGGTTTTGTTGTGGGACAACACCGTTGTTGCCGTTCCCTTCTCGCATTAGTTGCGCTTTGGCCGGGCAATGATCTTAATCACGGTTTTCCGGTTTTCAATAATGTCTTCCTGCCGGGCATTAACAAACATTGTTAGTCGGCCGGGGTCAATGCCCGAAGCTACCAGCTTATCAATAATAACGTTTGCTTCTTTTTGCGTTCGATCGTTATGATACCGGGTTTTAACGATCAGGCTATCCTGGGTTGAAAGCTGACCAAGCGAGTCAACCTTTTGCAGCACAACATGGGTTGAATCAACAATAACTTCAGTCAGGCCGGGTGATGTTTGAACGGAATCCTCCAGGTATCCGGATAACAATACTTGTAATTCAAAATCAAACGGTGTGTTTTTCATCAGGCGGGTAAGTCTTCTCAATTCCGACTCTGCATTATTATCGAGTTCGAGCTTATTCGGTATGAAGCGAAGGCCATCCAGTACAAGCTCATCTCCGGCTGCAACAGGTTTCAGCACAACATTGATCTTATCGGTTCGCAGTGCATCATCGTGCATCAGGTCGTATTGTTTTGAGAAATACGTATAGGTTCCCTGCTCATGATCGATAGACAGTTCATATGCATTACCTTCTAATAAATAAAAGAAGAATGAGCCGTCACTTTCCGGCCGGGCACTAAGAATGCGCTTGTTATTATAAAGATCAAATACGGAAAGGTATGCCGGTGTGGCCTTGCCGCCAGCATCTTTAATAAATCCTTCAACCCTCATTATTCCCCTGGGGCGCAGGTCGTCCGGCAGAAGATACTCCACTATTTCACTTTTATATTTTCCGGGCGCTTCTTTTAAAACATATCGTCCGTTCGCCTGCATGCTTATGTACTGGTCGTCTTTTTGTGTATTCGCGGCATCAATCGGTAAGGGGTCAGACCAGGCTCCATCCTTAAGTTTGGTAACATACAAATCCATTCCGCCTTTATTGGGCGTTATTTTGTCGGATGAGAAAATCAGTGTTTCACCATCCGCGGCAATGCGTGGCGTTTGTGAATTACCGGTGTTGATGTTTGCCGGAAGCTCAACAGGTTCGCCCCATTGTTCAGTGCCTGGCTTTTTTGCAGCCATAAATATTTTACACTTGTCGGCCTTCTCCATATCCATCTTATCGCAACGCATAAAGTAGATTGTGTTACCATCCGGGGTGAAAGTCGCGCACCCCTCATTTCCCCGGGTGTTTATGGGAAGAAAAAGATTCTTAAGCGGTGACCACGTAGTGCCTGTACGTTCACTGGCCCAAATATCGAACCCTCCTACTCCGCCTGATTTTGCGGATGTAATGTAAAGCGTTTTGCCATCCGGACTTAACGAATAGCCCTTGAGTAGATTTAACTTTGTATTGAGATGTTTGGGAAGTTCAACAGGCTGTTTCCAATCGCCACTCTCCCGCTGGCTGTAATACACGAGCGCCCCATTATCATTCGCGTAGTCCGAGGTGAACAGTATCGATGAACCGTCCAGGCTGATGAACGGGGCAAAAACATTTATAGCCGGATTATTAATCGAGTTTGGTAGCCTGCGGATTTTGGCCTGTGAAAAAGCTGTTTGAGAAATCAGCAGTAAACAAACGATTACGCTCAGTCGATTCATACGTTTTCTGTTTTCACGTGGTAGTTAAAGGTAAGGATATTTTATGTGCTGCTTTGCAAAAGTCCTGCCGCCTGGCGACAGTAAATTCAGAAAAACTGATGATGTTTCAGCGGGTTGTGGTATTTTAGCGATCCGAACGAGTGAAATGATACAGGTAATTCCATCCATAGCCATCCGCAAGGGCAGAGTTGTTAAAATGCGCAAAGGTGACCCCACCAGCGAAAAAGCGTATGATGAAAACCCGCTGGACCTGGCTAAGCGTTTTGAAGACCACGGCATCGATGTAATCCATCTCGTGGATTTGGATGGCGCAGAACGCGGAAGTCCGGTTAATTATCACGTTGTTGAGGCGATTGCCGGACATACAGACTTGAAAATTGATTTTACGGGCGGTATCTCCAACGATGGCGACATTAGCAAGGCCTATGAATCGGGAGCCGATTTTATAACAGCATCGAGCATTGCCGTAACAAACGCTGAACTCTTTGCTTCGTGGATTGTCTCCTATGGCCGGGAAAAAATTACGCTTGGTGCGGACGTGACGGACATGAAGTCAATGAATCTTTTGTTTCGCGGCTGGCAAAGTAAATCCGAACTTACGTTGTTCGAACACCTTGAGTATTTTTACTCCCGCGGATTGAAGTATGTTAAAAGTACAGACGTATCGCGCGATGGTGTGCTGGAAGGCCCCGCCTTTGAATTTTACAAGAACATTATCGACAAGTTCCCGGAAATTTGCGTGCTGGCCAGCGGAGGCATTCGCGGTGTTGACGACATCAAGCGCCTGAACGATATGGGCGTATTTGCCGTGATCTTTGGTAAAGCCTACTACGAAGGCATTCTTAACCTGAAAGACCTCGGGCAATTCCTGGTAAAAAAGGAATTATAGAAAAACGCTGTTAAGGGTTTGCAACTTCAACATTAAATGTAATACTGGCATCGGTTTCGCCCGCCCCGGGGCAATCTCCTGTTTTAACTCCGGGCTGATGCCGCAGAATTATGGTTACCGTTCCGATACTGGCCGTTGTGGTTGTCCAGGTGGATGTCAACCCTACCGGCAATCCGTGTTTATCTTTATCCGGATTTGTTATTGAGATCTTCACATTCGTAACGGTAAAACAAAAAATATGTTCCTCATCCTCCTCTTTAACCTCTTCACTAATGTCAATCTCCGGATCGACACTTTTGTTAAGGAGTTGAATAGAGGCGTTGTATTTTTCATTTACGCGTAAGGGGCCGCTTGTGATCACTTCGCTGGCATCAACAATTGCATCGAGGTTGGTGTCATCCCAGCTAAGCCTGATGGTATCACCTGCTGCGGGCGTTGGGTTAACAGCCGGTATCAGGGTAACAATAAATGTTGTGATTACCTCTTCCTCATTTGTAGCCTGAGGGTCGTCACTGCAACCCGCAAAAAGCAAGGCTGAAATAACAGATAAGGACAGGCTAAACCTGTTTAGCGTGCAAAGTAAAGTTTGATTTTTCATTGTCATGTTCAGTTAAAAGTACGGTCTTATTCGTCACTGTGGAAATTGTATTTTACGCGCAGCATAAAATTTGTGCCGGGCTCATCGGCAAAATAACGCAGCCGGTTCATGTACACCCGGTATGAAGTATTGAGTAAGTTCTCGCCCCCCAGCGAAACCGAAAGCGTGTGATCTTTTAACGGGAACTTGATTCCAGCCTCCGTGTTTAGCAAAACATAGCCGTCAGGTGCGGGTGCGAAATCAAAAACCTTACTGCCTTCATATTCGTGTACATCACCCGGGTAAACGGTTATGGGCGCCCGGGTTTGCTTAAAAGCAACCGGCATGCTTACCGTAAAGAAAAAATCCCGCTTCCTTTTTGTAAGCAGATGCCAGGTTACGGCATGCTCCATCTGTGCGGGAGGAATAAATGTAAGCACATCATTGTGGGTGACATCTTTTGCATACAGGTACGCAAATGTACCCGCATATTCAACGTGTTTGCTCACATCCCAGTGTATAAGTCCGTCAATCCCGGTTAAAATCGCTTCCGTCTGGGCGTAATCAAATACCGGGAAATATCCGCGAATGGTTAACGCTGTGCTTACCGGTTTTAGAAACACATAGTTTGAAATGTGATTAACGTATGCCGAAATCTCGAGCGAAAATGTTTTCCGGATAAGCTGGAAGCCGTTGGTGAATTTGGTTGAAACCTCATTTCGGATAAGCGATTGATCGGTTTGGAACCCATCCTGGTTCATCAATCCACGCTCGATGGCAGCCGTGCCGTGATGAAGCCCTTCACTGTACAGCTCACTTACATGAGGAGGCCGCATGGATACCCCGGCATGAGAAGTTATCCGCGCAAACTCATTTATGTAATAGGAAGCTCCGAGTGAACCGGAAACGTAGAGGAAGTTGAATTCTGGCTTAACGAGATCCTGGTTATTGATGAATGTGAGTACTTGCAAATATTGATAATCAAATCTTGCCCCGCCCTCCAGCAGCCACTTGTTCTTTCTGAATTTTTCGATCAGGAACAGCCCCCCGTTGAACTGTTTATAATTCGGGATCAACGGGCGAATATCTGTACCCGGCACATTCGAATTGTCTTTATAGGTTCCATTAACGCCAATGCTTCCCTCCATTCCGGCAAGCGTATGATTAAGAAAAACATCCAGCACATTGCTGAATAAATTAAGAGACAATGCAGGCTTACCTTCTTGCGATTGTCTCCGGATGTCAAATTCTTTACGCTGATTTAATTGCCAGCCATATAAGAAGTTCAGCGTTCCAACCCCGGAGATTTTTTTAAAGGCGCTTACTTTCAGTAACTGATGATTAATTTTTTGACTCGGAGGGTTAATAGCATAGGTAAAGTCTTCAATATACAAAGGCCGCTCGTTGCGAATAGCGCTGTCGAGATCGTCCAGACTGCCGGTATGCGCGGCACGCAGTATTCCAATTTCTGTATTAAAGCTGCTGAAGTAAACTTCTGCTCCGCGATCATCCTCTTTCCATCCCAGGGCGCCTGAAAAATTTAATTCTTCAACTCCCGTATTGGACAGCACATAATCAGGCGCGGAATAATCACCACCCTTTTTAACCGAGCTTTGTATGCGCCAACTGGTGTTTTCAAATTTTTTGAAGCCGCCTTCCAGCAAGCCTGAGAAAACACCCATCCGGTTGTTGGAAAAAATTCCAGCGTTTAATTCACCGCCAAACTTTTGCGCCTGGTGCATGGGAGGTGTATCAACAATTATCACACCGCCAATGGCATCAGAGCCGTATCGTACAGCTTCCGAACCTTTAACAACCCGTATTTCCGATGCGATAAACGGATCGATCTCCGGGGCATGCTCAACACCCCATTGCTGGCCTTCCTGCCGGATGCCATTGTTAAGAATGAGAATGCGCTGACTGTGCAATCCGTCTATAACAGGTTTAAAAATTGCCGGGCCGGTTTGCAGGGCGCTGACACCCGGTACACGTTTTAACGCTTCACCCAGCGACTTTCCGCTGAAATGTTCAAGCTCTTCTTTCGACAAGCCATAGGTTGCGTTGGTAAGGCCTGAACGTGTTATGTTTTCGCTGATCTCAACAGCGTCCAATGCAGTTTCAGAAGGGATCAGGGTAACAACAAGCTGCTTATTATCGATGAGACTTATCTCAACATGAGATTCGTTGTAACCAATGTACCGGACGGTTAACGTAACATGACCGGGGCAAAGCCCACGCAATTCAAATCTTCCATCTGCGGAAGTGACTGTAGTTTTATCGGAAAGAAGCAGTGTTGCACCCGGCAGCACGTTACCGTCTTTTTCCTGAACAATACCGCTGAGAACCAGGTTGCAGTTCTGTCCATACAAGGCCGGCACGCTACAGACTAGAAAAAGAACAGCAATTAAAACACGCACCATATTTGCAACAATGTTGCAAATATATAAATTCAATTAAAAAACCAGCAACAGAAATATGTTGGCTTATTCTACTATGTCAGAAAGCTTGAATTTTTCTATGATGTAATACAGGAAGTTAAAGGAAAGCGGGTCATCTTCCTTTTTTTGGACTTTTTCGTCCTCTTTTGTGGCTTTTTCCACTGTTTTAACAGCGGGTTTAGCATTTTTCAGTTCAGAATCCCGGATTACTGTAGGTTCCTGAGTTGTTGGGGTGGAGTTCTTATTGATGCGGGTTTCCGGATTTTCAGAGCCTGAAGGAGTTTCCTGATCTTGCTTCGTGATCTCTTTTGCAGGGATTTCAGCGTCAAAACTGATTTTATCTTCCTGGGCAAACACATTAGCGGGCAACACCAGTGTAAAAAACACTGCCGTCAATAATGCGGTATGACTGGATTTAAGTTTCATCAGGTAATATTGCCAAACGCAAAATTAACCATTATAGTTACACAGAAGGTCAGAATTTCGTTTGGGGAATTAAAGATAGGCCATAATGCCTCATATTTGAGTCCTGAAGTAATATTTTCTGCTTTATTTATCTAAATATGACTATTTCCTGGACAGATTTCACAAAAATAGACTTGCGGGCGGGCACCATTACCAAGGCCGAAACTTTTACGGAAGCCAAAAAACCGGCTGTTAAACTTTGGATTGATTTGGGAGACCTGGGGATAAAAAAGTCGAGCGCCCAGATCGCGGCACTTTATGATTCGGAAAATCTTATTGGACGCCAGGTAATATGCGTTGTAAATTTTGAACCGAAACAAATCGGCAATTTTATTTCAGAAGTCCTGGTAACAGGTTTCCCGGATGAAGAGAACCGGATTGTACTAAGTTCCATTGAAAGATCAGTTCCAAACGGTTCACGCCTTTTTTGATATGCTGCTGTTTTCCCAACTGAAAGACATTACTCACGGAACGGTGTTGCAATTATTTGTTGACAGACCCGTGCAGGATCTTATTATGGATAGCCGTAAGGCTATAGTAAATGAGGGATCAGTTTTTTTTGCGGTGAAGGGTAAGCATAGCGATGGTCACACGTATATCAATTCACTTTATAAAAGTGGTGTTCGTCAATTTATTGTTGAAGATACTATTCCCATCAATGCGTATCCCGAAGCAAATTTCATCCGGGTCAGCTCATCCGTTGATGCATTGCAGAAAATTGCTGCGCATCACCGCGGTAAATTTTCAATACCGGTTATTGGCATAACCGGCAGCAACGGGAAAACGATTGTTAAAGAATGGCTATATCAATTGCTCGCCAAACACCATACAATTGTAAAAAATCCGGGGAGCTATAATTCACAAACCGGTGTTCCGTTATCCGTTTGGCAGATACAGTCCTATCATACGATGGGCATTTTTGAGGCGGGTATCTCGCAACCGGGTGAGATGGAAAAGCTTGAACGAATCATTAAACCAACCCTGGGGGTTTTTACCACACTGGGCACTGCGCACGATGAAAGTTTTAAGTCGGATGAGCAGAAGATTGAAGAGAAAATTAAATTATTCAAACACGCTGATACACTAATTTGTTGTGCTGATCATGGTAAGCTGTTTAGTTATGTAAAGGCTTCCGGTATTCCGCTATTTAGTTGGGGGTTCTCCCCGACTGCTGACGTAAAGATCGCGAAGAACGAGGATGGTTTTTTAGTTGCCTGGAAAAACCAAAATTTTAAGATATCCCTTCCTTTTTCAGATCCGGCATCTGTCGAAAATGCCCTTCACTGCCTGACAATTTTACTTTACCTGGGTACAGATATTGATTCCATTGCGCAAGACCTCAAGTCACTCCGATCCGTACCGATGCGGCTTGAGCTGAAGGAGGGGATCAACCAAAATCAGCTGATTGATGATGCCTATAACAATGATTTGGGCGGTTTACAGCTCAGTTTAGAGCTGTTGGTGAATCAAAATCAAAAGGATAAAAAGACACTAATCTTATCCGACATTTTGCAATCCGGAATGGATGAAAACCAGCTAACCGATAAGGTTGCGCAACTGGTTAATGGTAGCGGTGTGACTAAATTCATTGGAATCGGAAAGGTTCTGTCGAAACACAAAAGCAAAATCAAAACCGATGCGCATTTTTATGATTCAACCGGGGAATTTCTGAATGCCTTTAACCCTGATTTTTTTAACCATGAAATAATTCTGATCAAAGGAGCAAGAATGTTTGAATTTGAACGAATCGTAAAACGACTACAGCGCAAGGTTCATGGTACCGTTATGGAGGTTGATCTCAGTGCGCTTGTTCATAATCTTAATTATTTCAAATCAAAGCTTAGCCCTGCAACGAAAGTAATGGTAATGGTAAAAGCATTAGCGTATGGAAGCGGCAGTATTGAAGTGGCTAATGTGTTACAATATCATAAAGTGGATTACCTGGGTGTCGCTTATGCCGATGAAGGTGTTGAATTGAGAAAGAACAACATTAACACACCGGTGATGGTGATGAACCCAGCGGAAGAAGGCTTTCAGGCGATGATCAGTTTTAACCTCGAGCCTGAACTGTACAGTGTTAATATACTAAATGCATTCATCGTGTTTCTAAACGGCCGCGCGTGGAATATTCATATTAAGATTGATACGGGCATGCATCGTCTCGGTTTTGAGGAATCCGATGTGCCAGAGCTGATCCGGATCTTGCAGGCGAATCCCAGCGTTCGGGTAGCCTCAATTTTTACGCATTTATCCGGATCGGATGAGGCCGCCCTTGACGACTTTTCGCGCAACCAGGTAAAGTCGTTTAAGCAGACCTCAGCGTTAATTTCTAAAGCTATTGGATATACCCCCATGCTGCACGTACTCAACACGCCCGGAATTTTAAGATTCCCCGAGTTTCAGTTTGACATGGTGAGGCTTGGTGTGGGCCTGTACGGAGTTGATCCTACAGCTGAGAAACATGCTTTAAAGCCCGTAAACACGTTAAAAACCTTAATTTCGCAGGTTAAAACCGTAAAAGCTGGAGAAACCATTGGTTACGGCAGACGCGGAAAAGCCATAAAAGAGATGCGCATCGGTACCATTGCCATTGGCTACGCGGATGGGTACAGCAGGGCTTTTAGCGGGGGAGCGGGAGAAGTACTTGTGCATGGAAAGCGGGCACCCGTAGTCGGTAATGTTTGCATGGATATGACCATGATCGATTTAACGGGCATTGAAGCAAGGGAAGGGGATGAGGTAATTATTTTCGGGCCGGGATTGAGTGTGGATGAGCTGGCCGCTAAAATCGATACAATTCCTTATGAAATCTTAACCAACACCAGCGAGCGTGTAAAAAGAGTTTTTGTTACTGAAAGTATTTAGTTTATTACGAACGTAAAGTATACCTATAAAAATACAGGAGATGAAAAGTGGTGTGATGATGAATTTAAAAAAGGCCCTGGCAGGAATAGCTGTTGTAGTGTTGATTGCTTTCCCTGCGTGTAGCGATGATGATAATTCGGATGCAGGAAATAAATATGTCAATAACTGGATTTATGACAACATGGAGTTATACTATTTATGGAATACTGACCTGCCATCCTCTCCCAATAAGTCAAAAACCCCGGATAAATTCTTTAACTCCCTTCTGTCTGAAGAAGATCGCTTTTCCTGGATACAGGAGAATTATATTGAATTGCTGAATTCATTGCAGGGTGTAAATAAAGAAGCGGGATACGAGTTTAAATTGTACCTGGAAAGTGAAGGCAGCGAGAATATTATCGCTCAGGTGATGTACATTAAAGCAGGTTCTCTGGTTGAAACAGAAGGTAAGGATCTGATGCGGGGTGATGTAATTACACACATAAACGGTGAACGCATGACGACCTCCAACTATCGGGACTTGCTGGGTGAGATCGGTGAGACGCATACGATTAAATATTCGAGGCCAACCGGTACCGGCATGGTTGATAAAGGCACATTATCACTCAATACATCGGTGTTTGCCGAGAACCCGAATTTTATGAGCAAGATTATCGATACAGGCGATGGCCATAAAATAGGATACTATGTATATAATTTCTTTGCAACGGGCCCAACGGCAGCCAGCAACCAATATATCACTGAAATGGATGCGATCTTCAGCGAATTTAAAAGTGCAGGCATTACTGATCTGGTAGTTGATTTACGCTACAACAGCGGTGGCGCAGAAGCAGCAACCATTAATCTGGCAAGCCTTATCGGGGATAACATTGATAACACCGTTACGTTTACCCGCAGACAGTATAACAATGAACTACAGTCGGCCTTAATTAATGACCCTAACTATGGACCTGATTTTCTGATTAAAAAATTTATAACAAAAACAGGCAACGTGGGGTCACTACTTAATAGTAGCCGCGTATATGTATTGACTAGCTCACGCACGGCATCCGCAAGCGAACTTTTAATTAACGGCCTGAAGCCGCACATGGATGTATTCCTCATAGGTGACGAGACAGTAGGTAAGAATGTAGGATCGATTTCCATTTATGAAGACAGTGATCCGAAAAACACGTGGGGCATGCAGCCCATTGTTGTTAAATCATTCAACAGCGCTAATGAATCGAATTATAGCGATGGATTTACACCGAACATTATCAATCTCGACAACAGTCTTGACCTTATGCCGATTGGCGATGAAGATGAAATCCTGTTAAGCCTGGCGATTGATCACATCACAGGCGGCAGCGGCTCAAGAAAAGGAATAACTGCGCGAAGAGGAGGACTGGAATCATTGGGGACATCCGCAGATTTCAAGCGCGGAAGCTATAACCTGGTTATCGATGACGAACGATTAAAGAGTTTTGTTAAATCTTCGTTAGTAGAATAGTTATCCACACCCCAGATTCTTTTTAAGGTTCCGGTCAGGCAAGCCGCCAAAATCGAAAGCATTACCTTTTTCAGCCTCTGGTTCCGGAGGCTGTTTTTTTTCTGCCGTTTTTATCTTTTCCTTTTTCGAAACCTTCTTTTTCATACCGAAAGCTACGGTTCCTAACATTGCATTCCAGCCCCTTAGCACATATCTTTGTTTGAAATTAATCTAAATAAGTGCGGGAAACAGTCAAAAATGTATCACAGATGAAGCCAGGCGAGGTTGGGATTATTTCCGGTTTCACCGATGAGGTTTTGTCTGTCAAGCTGCTGGAGATGGGCTGTTTGCCGGGAGCGCCTATTCGATTCAATTTTTCAGCCCCGCTGGGCGACCCCGTTTGCATCAGTGTATTGGGTTATGAACTTTCCCTGCGCCTCGAAGAGGCTGCTACGATTTCAATTCTTAATTAATGTCAGATTCCCGGTTGAAGATTGCATTGGTCGGCAACCCGAACTCGGGTAAGTCCTCGATGTTTAATCATCTTACCGGGCTCAATCAAAAGATTGGAAACTTCCCGGGGGTAACGGTTGAGAAGCGGTCAGGATTTTCAACCCTGCCGGATGGAACCACCGCAGAGATCATTGACCTTCCCGGAATTTACAGCCTGTATCCGCGCAGCCTGGATGAGCGTATTGTTTCCGAGATTCTGCTGGACCATGCCTCCCCGCTTTGCCCGGATAAGATAGTAGTCACAGCGGATGCAACTAATCTTAAGCGAAGCTTGCTCCTGCTAACACAGATCATTGATTTAGGATTGCCTACCGTGCTTGCCCTGAACATGATGGACCTGGTTACGAAGGCGGGCATCAGCTACGATCTTAGTGCGTTATCCAGAGAACTTGGCGTTCCGGTAATTCCTATCAATGCACGAAAAGGTACGGGGCTGGATGACCTGAAGAAGGTGCTGAGTAAACCCCTTGAACTCCCGGCAAAAAATATCTTCACCGTGTATGATGATGTTAAAGGCGCTGTTAAAACCGTTCGTGAAAAGTTTTCGCTGGATAACAACTACGAGGCTTACCAGTTTTTGCAACAGCCCGGATCGCTAAAATTCCTGAGTAAAAACGATCAATTGTTTATTGAAGACGTAAGCCGGCAGCATGATTTTTTTCCCGGAAAGTTTCAGGGAGCGGAAACAATTCAGCGGTACGCGTTCATTCAAACCTTGCTTGACCGTGTTACATTACAAACCGCTGAACTCTCGTGGAAAAAATATACTTCAACGCTTGACTTTATCCTTACGCATAAGGTTTGGGGCTACGCAATTTTCTTTGCGATCCTTTTCCTGATTTTTCAATCCATTTTTGCGTGGGCCACAGTGCCCATGGATTTTATTGACGGTACTTTTGCAGCATTGAGCAATTACCTGAGCGACACTCTTCCTGAGGGAGTGCTTACGCGGTTGTTAACGGAAGGGATTATACCCGGAATAGGAGGGATCGTGATTTTTGTTCCGCAGATTGCTATTCTTTTTGCATTCATTGCCATGCTGGAAGAGTCAGGCTACATGTCGCGGGTTGTTTTTCTGATGGACAAGATCATGCGCAAGTTTGGATTGAACGGAAAAAGCGTGGTGCCGCTTATGTCGGGGGTAGCGTGTGCCATACCCGCAATCATGGCCGCCCGAACGATTGATAACTGGAAAGAAAGAACCATTACAATTTTTGTAACCCCGTTGATGAGTTGCTCTGCACGGTTACCCGTGTTTACAATTCTGATTGCGCTCGTTGTACCGGATACGCTCATACTGGGCACATTTAATCTGCAGGGCCTTGCCCTGATGGGATTGTACCTGTTGGGGTTTGCCGCGGCCATGCTAACCGCGCTTGTTATGAAATATTTAGTGCGGGTAAAAGAACGAAGCTACCTGCTTATGGAACTTCCCGCCTATCGCTGGCCAAAATGGTCGAACGTGGGGTTTACGATTATTGAAAAAACAAAAGCCTTTGTACTGGAAGCGGGCAAAGTTATCTTAGCCATCTCCATTGTACTTTGGGTATTGGCAAGCTATGGGCCGGGAGACGAACTGGAACGTGCACGTGAACATGTTTTGAATGAATCGGCAGACGTGAGACTCACAGAAGAAGGATTAGAAAATCGCATTGCTGCTTATAAGCTTGAGCACTCGTACGCGGGAATTATTGGTAAGGCTGTTGAACCCGTGATTAAACCGCTGGGCTTTGACTGGAAAATAGGAATAGCCTTAATCACTTCATTCGCGGCCCGTGAAGTTTTTGTCGGAACAATGGCTACGATTTACAGCATCGGAACCGATGGCGACCAAACCACCATTAAAAACAGAATGCGGGAAGAGATTAACCCGGAAACCGGTGGGCCGCGCTTTACCGCACCCGTTGCCTTTTCCCTGCTCGTGTTCTATACCTTTGCCATGCAGTGCATGAGCACGCTGGCCATTGTTTACCGTGAAACGAATGGCTGGAAATGGCCGATTCTCCAATTAATCTACATGTCGGCTCTTGCGTATATTTCGTCATTTGTTGTGTTTCAGGTACTTTCCTGACACATCGTCCGAACCTTTCTTTATATTTAAGGGACTTAAATTTTTCCGATGAACAAAAACTACCAGTTAGGCTTACTGTACCTGGTTCATTTGCTGATGAGTGCGGATGGTGTGATTGATGAAAATGAAACCCGTGCCCTGATCGCTTTAAAAACTAAAGAAGGGATTGCCGACAGCACGTTTGATGAATTTAAAAAAGCTATTTCGGATATGAAAGGCCGTGATATTTACCAGACGGGCATTGAATACATAAATTTGTGTACGGATGAAGAAAAATTGAGAGCCTTTGTAATCCTTTACAAGATGTCCGAAGTGGACGGAAGGGTTCATGTTAAAGAAGTTCGTCTCCTGCTGTATTGCATTAAAGTTACGGGTATCGAGTTTGATGACGTAGTCGCTAAAGCCACGGGCTCATCAGTTTAAGCAGCATGAAAAACAGTATTGGATTACTGATCATTGTTTGCACGCTCTCCGCATGCACCACCAACGGTGTAAATAAATTTGCTGACCAGGAACTTGTAAAGATTGCCGACTTTCAAGACCGCAGGTTGTCTGACAGCCTATATACTTATTTTAAGCATAAAAATCCTGCATACCGAAAAGAAGCGGCCCTGGCATTTGCCTCCATTCAGGATACGTTTGCGATTGAAAAGCTCCGTGACCTGTTACGGTTTGATGCTGACCCGGGAGTAAGAAAAAATGCAGCAATTGCCTTAGGCCAGATACAAGTAAAGCTTTCAGCCGCAATTTTATGGAGAGCGCTTCAGGAGGAAAGAAATCCTGTCGTGCTGAGAGAAATTTTGGAATCGTGCGGAAAGACTTTTAATGGCGGTGATATCGATCAGCTTGTTATTGCTTCAACAGATTCGCTCGTGCAGGAAGGCCTGGCCTGGGCTTATTACCGATTGGGCAATAAAACGGACTCAGCAATTACGATTAAGTCGATTGAATTTTTAAAGCCTGCCTATGGCCTTCAAACGCGACTTGCGGCCGCAAATTTCTTTATGCGGGGCGCACGGCAAGCCCCTCTGGCTGAGACCCAACTAATCGAATCCGCGCAGCATGACCAATCGCCCTGGGTTCGTGCATCTGTAACGAGTGCGTTGCGGAAAGTAAAATCACCCGCATCGATAGAGGCGCTTAAGAAAATTCTGAAAACAGATGGTGACTATCGGGTTAGAATTAGTGCGGCAAGATCTTTACAAGCTTTCCCAGTTGCGGATGTAAAACCGGATTTATACGAGGCTTTAAATGATTCAAACATAAATGTAGCCATAGCAGCTTCTGAAGTAATTCTTGCGATTGCAACAGAGGCAGAAGCCAGTGAGATCGCATCCCTTGCGAAGGCTACAACTAAAATCAGGGTACGCGGCAATTTGTATCAGGCATCTTTGGCCGGTACCGACAGCGCTGAACTTGTTTCATATATTATAGAACTTTATAAGTCAGAGCGTGATCCTTACGGCAGAGCTGCCCTCCTTGCGGCACTGGGCGAATCGAAAGAAGCGTGGAAGTTTATAGAAGAGGAGTTGCAGCAGTCAGCCATACCGGTAATTAAATCTTCAGCAGCAGCAGCATTGGTGGCAATAAACAGAAACCCATCGTTTGATGTGTCAATTAAAAAACAATATGCAGAAGTGTACATCCGCGCAATTCAGACAGGCGATGCAGCAGTCATCGGAACCGTTACAGATGCATTACGAGACCCCAGGCTGGGATATAAAGAGGTGATCACCGATTATACCTTTTTATACGAGGCTAAGAAAAAACTCTCGTTACCAAAAGACAACGAAGCACTGCAACCCCTGGAAGCAGCCATCGCCTATTTTGAAGGGAAGAAAGAAGCTGATCCTGTAAAGAACGAATTCAACCACCCGATTGACTGGGAGCTGGTTAAAACAATCCCGAAAAATCAGAAGGTTCTCATTAAAACAGGTAAAGGGGATATTGTACTAAGGCTTCTGGTTGAAGAGGCGCCCGGCTCTGTTGCAAACTTTGTACAGCTTGTTAACAGCAAATACTTTGATGCAAAAAACTTTCATCGCGTGGTACCCAACTTTGTTATCCAGGGAGGTTGTAACCGGGGTGATGGCTGGGGCAGCGAAGATTATTCAATCCGGTCTGAATTTACGGACCGTCAGTATACCGAAGGCTCGGTAGGAATGGCTTCAGCCGGAAAGGATACGGAAGGCACGCAATGGTTTATTACCCACTCGCCTACGCCCCATCTGGACGGCCGGTATAGTATTTTTGCCGTTACGGAATCAGGAATGGATGTTGTACATCAGATTGAAGTTGGCGATAAAATACAGAGCGTTACGCTGGTCAAATAGTTATCCTTTCTCCTTTACGAAAGAATTCAACCATGAATAAAATTTCAATAAAAGCAATTCTGATTATTTTCTCGCTTACACTTGGGTGTTCGGATGAGGAAGGAACCAGGTTTGAAGGTATACTGCTAAGAGATTTAAGCAATCAGGATGTGGGAGTAATTGGTAAACGGGACCTCAACGATTGGCAAAATGACGGAGAATTGAGTAAACGTGTACTGGACCTTTTGGCAACTACACCCGATCATGACCTAACCGGAACAGCGGATGCAGATATTTACATTTATGGGGCATATCCCAACCCCGTTAAGAACGTGTTACACTTCCAGGCACAGGTTATTGGTGGCCCCTGCCTTTTTGAGTACGTTATTGTAAACGAGAAAATGAAAGTGCTTTTCTCCGGCAGTCAGGTAGGAAATGATCAGGCCTATTCGTTCGATGTTTCCAATGATTCAAAATTTCCAAACAACACGGTGCTGAGAATGTATTACAGCTTTTCAAGGGAGGGAGATAAAAATTTTTATGTGGGTCACGGAGACATTCTGATATGCCACGCGTCAAAGTGTCGCGGTTTTAGTTTTTAAAAAAAGATGAAGATTGGTTAGCCGGACATTACCAGCAAAATATCTTTGCCAAACCATTAACTTGCAGCGTGGCAAAAACATTTAACCAGGATTTTAAACTCGGAATTTTGGGCGGAGGCCAGCTCGGGCGCATGCTCATTCAAAGCGGGATCGACTTCAACTTTAATTTTGCAATTCTTGACCCCGATGAACACGCTCCCTGCAGGAGCCTGGCCGAATTTTATCACGGTAAACTCACCGACTTTGATACGGTAATGAAATTTGGTGAGCGATGTGACATCATCACCATCGAAATAGAGAACGTAAACACGCAGGCCTTAAAAGAGCTTGTAAAAAAGGGCAAAAAAGTTTTTCCACAACCTGAAATTATTGAGATGATTCAGGATAAGCGTGTGCAAAAGTCTTTTTATAAAAACAACAATATTCCAACCGCAAATTTTGTGCTCACCGAAAACAAGGAAGATGTTGTGCGATTGGCGAAATTCCCGGTGGTGAATAAGCTTGGCAAGGAGGGATATGACGGCAGAGGGGTTCAGGTGCTCCGCGTAAAAGAAGATTTGCAAAAAGCTTTTGATAAGCCCGGCTTACTGGAAGACCTTATCGATTTTGAAAAGGAAATTTCAGTTATCGCAGCCAGGAGTGAGAAGGGCGAAATTGAAACTTTTCCTGCTGTAGAAATGGTTTTTCATCCAGAACATAACCTGGTTGAATATTTATTTGCTCCGGCACAAGTATCAAAAGCCATTTCTCAACAAGCGGATGTAATCGCGAAATCAGTGATTGAAAAGTTGGAAATGGTGGGCTTGCTGGCCGTTGAAATGTTTGTGACAAAAACAGGTGAGGTGCTGGTAAATGAAATCGCACCGCGTCCGCATAACAGCGGCCATCAGACAATTGAGGCAAACGTAACATCGCAATATGAACAACACTTGCGCGCCATTACAGGATTGCCGTTAGGGAAAACAGATCTTCTGGTGCCCAGCGCTATGGTAAATTTGCTTGGCGAACCGGGGTTTTCAGGGCCTGCCCGGTATGAGGGGTTTGAAGAAGTAATGAATGTAAAGGGAGTTCATGTACACCTATACGGCAAAGCACAAACAAAACCTTTCCGTAAAATGGGTCATGTAACAATTGTTGATCCGGATATCGAAAGCCTGAAACAGAAAGCCAATTTTGTAAAACATACGCTTAAAGTAATCGCATGAGAAAATCAGTAGTAGGAATTATCATGGGCAGTCAATCGGATCTGAAGATCATGAAAGAAGCAGCCGAAGTGCTTGAAGAACTAAATGTTCCGTTTGAAATAACGGTTGTATCCGCACACCGTACGCCCCTTCGCATGGTGGAGTATGCAACCGCTGCCCGCGCAAAAGGAATTAAAGTGATCGTGGCCGGAGCCGGAGGCGCAGCGCACCTTCCGGGCATGGTAGCCTCCATAACCTCGTTACCGGTTATTGGCGTGCCTGTTAAATCATCGAACTCGATTGATGGCTGGGATTCCGTGCTTTCGATCTTGCAGATGCCTTCCGGTGTTCCGGTCGCAACCGTTGCCCTTAATGGCGCGCGCAATGCTGGAATTTTAGCGGCTCAAATCATCGGGACAACCGATAAGAGCATTGCTAAAAAGCTGGATCAGTTTAAAAAGGATTTAAAGATTAACGTTGAAACCTCCGCTAAATCGCTGGAGAAGAAGGGCTGGCGTGAAGCGCTGAAGTAAAATTTTCGGATTGTTTAAAAATGGCTAATTTGACCGCTTACCCGTTCTAACTTTATGAAGCCAGACGAAAAAGGTTGGCTAAAAGAATACCTCGAGTTAAGGAAAGATCTTCTCAAAGACCTTATGCTAAAGAAGCGCGGTTCCCATCCGGAACATTCGTTATACAGCATCATTCAACCCACAGGCCTGATGTATGGACAGAATGTCGGCCACCTCGATCACCTTCATACAGAAAGTTGGAGCGAAAAAGATAAAATGAAAATTTTGCTCGCGGAAAGCCTGATCAGCAGCTCGCTTTTGTTTTATGATAAGCCCGTTAAAACTCCGGAAGAGCTCTCACAGGTGTTTCTGAAAACCATCGAAAACATTGGTAATTTTTATAACAATATTTTCCCTGAACTGGCAACGCCCGGCAAAAGCCTGTTTGGCAAAAAACGTTCAGCCCTTGAACTGGCTGAAAAAATACTGGATAAAAGGATTGACCGGACAACCAATTTCCAGGGCAACTTCTGGACGTACTTTTTTCACAACAGCCTGTTGTTTCTGGATGTGTTTATTTTCGGTCAATGGATTCACACCAATGCGGATAAGATTGTCGCAGACTTCTTTCGCTACGAGCGCGAAGAGCTCCGGTTTTCCATTGTAAAAGTTATTGCTGCGGCCGCGCATTCAGATAACTTTGTTGATCCTGAAGAACGCAGGCTGCTGGAATATTTTATTCAAAGCACCGATATGAGCGCAGAGAAGCGCAAGGAAGCAATGGCTATTTTCGATAAGGGTATAGAAATAGAGTCAATCAACCTTCCGTCAGAGAATTCGTGGATACTTAAAAAGTTCTTTCTCGAAATTGCCATCCTGACCACCTGGGCTGATAAGAAAGTTGAACAAGCGGAACATGAGTTCATGAAACAGTTTTGTGAGTATTTGGGCTTTTCAGAAGATGACCTGGATAACAGCCTGATTGCCATCGAAGGATTTGTACTGGAGCATTGGGAGCAATTAGATTACCTGCAGGATAAGCAAGACTATCAGCGCGTAAGCGAGCATTTCATCAGCCGGATTTCAAAAATTGCAGAGAAGAACAAAAGCAGGTTGTTAAAAGAAATTCAGGACAGCGAAGATGTACGAACGCTGCTAAAAAAGGCACGTATGGAAGAACTTACACCGGAAGAAAGCGAGCGAATGCGCCACGCGCTGATTTTAATGCTTAAGACAATTCCGACCTTTGTAATTATTTCGCTGCCGCAGCGATTTTTAACCTTGCCGATACTGATGAAGATTCTCCCTAAGAATCTGTTTACAGAAGAACTTTAAGAATTTACTTCTCTTCTGCTTCTGCCTTTTCCTTACGCGGAATAAGAACGGAGAATATGATTGATAGGGTAAGTGTTGCGATGATTACTGTGAAGGACAGGAATACATTCAATTCAATGTGGAAGATCTCCAGCAGCATTTTTGCACCAATGAAGAAGAGGATAATGGAAAGTCCTTTTTGCAGCAAATAAAATTTATCAATGATGCCCGCCAGCAGGAAGAACATGGCGCGTAACCCCATTACGGCAAAAATATTGGACGTATAAATCAGGAATTCGTTTTGCGTAATGGCGAAAGCAGCCGGAATGGAATCAACCGCAAAAATCAAATCAGTTGTTTCGATAAGAATGATGACCAGAAACAGCGGAGTAAAGAACAACTTGCCATTTTCTTTGAAAAAGAACTGACCCCCCCTGTCCGTTGCGGAAATAGGCAGATACTTGCGGCAGATTTTCAGGATTGGATTTTTTTCCGGCTCGATCTTTTCATCACCATCTCCGAAGTAAATCCGGATACCGGAGTAAATCAGGAATACACCAAAGATGTAAAGAATCCAGTGGAACTTATGAATCAGAATTGCCCCGACAAAAATAAAAATTGCACGGAAAACGATTGCTCCGAGAATCCCCCAGAATAGTATCTTATGATAGTACGTTTCATCTACTTTAAAGTACTTCAGAATAAGAAGGATAACGAAAATGTTATCAACGGAGAGTGCATATTCGGTCAGATACGTTGAAAAGTACAATACGGCCGCATCCAATCCGGATAAGTTTGTGGGAACGCCCGCTTCCAGGTGGACGTACGGGCCGTTAAAGTAAATCAGCAAGCCGAACAGCGTGCTGATGGACACCCAGAAAATGGACTGATAAAGCGCTGACTTGGTTGTGATTTTATGAGCTTGCTTATGAAACAACCCCAGGTCAGCCACCAGAAAAATAACAATAATAGCAAGGAAAACACCAAAGAGAATAGTCTCTTGCCGATCACCACTGAAAAGGGAAATAAGGAGTATATCGAATGTTCTCAGCAACGGGATCTTAGTTCAGCATTTAGGGGAGCAGCCAAATCAATGGTTTTTTGAAGATTTTCGCTGCCTATAGCCTTCAAAAGTACTAATTTAATTTAATCTCAAAAACTTACACGCGTGATTTATAGGGGATTACTGTAAAAGGAAACCGCAGTGGCAAAAATTTATTCACAATTACCGCAAACACCCTGAATGAGCAGATTTACCTCCCTTGCCTGGTACCCTTTAGGAAGCTTTATTCCCGGAATTTCGACTTGTAAGCAGTTGGTTTGACCGCATTGTGTGCATTTAAAATGAACATGATCGTGATGATGATTTGCGGTGCTGCAGGCTTCATTGCAGAGCGCATATTTCATACCGCCCGCGTCATCCAGCACTTTATGGATAAGCCCCTTGTCAAGAAAGGTTTTTAAAGTGCGGTAAACGGTTACGCGGTCAAACGATGCCGGCACTTCCTTTTCAACATCATTGTGTGATAGCGCATAATTGTGCGTTAAAAAGGCCTGTAAAATAGCGGCCCGGCTAGGGGTTGACCGAAGCTTAAAATCTTTCAGAATCTGGAATGAACTGTTCATGATTCATGAAGCTGCAGCTTAAGCAGCGTACTGTATATACCGTTATTTACCTGTGTAAGTTCAGCATGCGAACCCATTTCTGCAAGACGGCCGTCATTGATCACAAAAATACGATCCACTTTTTTTATCGTGCTCAGGCGATGCGCAATAACAATCGTGGTCCGGCCCTCCATTAATTTTTCAAGAGCTTGCTGTACCAGCACTTCCGACTGTGCATCCAGCGAACTTGTGGCTTCATCCAGGATAAGGATTACAGGGTCTTTCAGGATGGCGCGTGCAATGGCGATACGCTGGCGCTGCCCGCCTGAGAGTTTAACGCCCCGCTCACCTACAAGTGTTTTAAATCCTTCCGGGAAACTTTCAATAAAATCCAATGCATTGGCCTTGCGTGCCGCATCTTTGATTTCTTCAGGCGATGCACCGGGTTTCCCGTATGCAATGTTTTCTTCAATTGTCCCGCCAAACAAAATCACTTCCTGCGGAACAACACCAATGTTGTGGCGATATCCGGTAAGGTGATAGGATTCAATGTCATTTCCGTCCACCATCACCCGGCCGTCTGACACCGGGTAAAAACGCATGATCAGATTAATGATGGTTGACTTACCGGAACCGCTTTTGCCAACCAAGGCAATCTTCTCACCCGCCTTGATTTTAAACTCAAGGTCTTTCAGCACCGGAAAATCGGAACGGGAAGGATAGGAGAACGAAACATTGTTAAAAACAATTTCACCGCTTACATGCAGCCGGTGATCCTGTACAGCCTCGGCTTCATCCTCCATTTCTAAAATATCCAGGACTCGTTCTGATGCCCCGATCGCACGCTGCAACTGTGCGTAGATGTCGCCCAGGCCGGCAATGGAAAATCCGATGATGGCCGTATAAAATACAAATGAAAAAAGCTCACCGGGCTGAAGTTCATTTGCCTGAACGAGATTCGCGCCATGCCAGCCAATGGCTACGATACCGCCAAATAAAACGAAAATCACAAACGATACAAACAAACTTCTGTACAGGGAAGACCGGATGGCGATCGTCACAACTTCCTGTAAGGCTTTGGTATATTTATTAATCTGGAACAGTTCGTTGGTAAAAGCCTTCACCACAAAAACGGATTGAAAGGATTCTTCAACGATCACGTTTGCTTCGGCAAGCTTGTCCTGCGTTTTTCGCGACAGCTTTCGGATGTAGGTTCCAAAAAACAACGCTGCGACAACAATCACCGGGAAGGTAAGCAGCATAAACAACGCCAGTGAAGGAGTGAGGTAGAAAATAATTACCGTTCCAAAAATTAGGGATAAAATCTGCCGAAAGAATTCAGCCATGGTAAAGCTAAAGGTATCCTGAAGCGTTCCGACATCAGAAGTAAGCCGGCTCATCAATTCACCCGTTCTTCTTGAATCAAAAAAGCTCATGGGCAGCCATAGAATTTTCTGATAAACCGCTTTGCGAACATCGGCCATTCCGCGCTCGCTGACATTTGAAAATGTATAAACGCGAATGAACGAGAAAATGCTTTGAATGAACAGAACGATCACGAGCGTGATAACAACCTGGCCGATGGTGGAGAAATATTTTGAATTGCCGGTAGCAACATCAACCAGCTCCCCCGCAAGCTTGGGAAATGCCATGATCGTGAATGTGGAAAGTCCCAGGGCTGCAAAGCCCAGAATAAATAAGCCTTTGTACGGCAGCATAAACCGGAAAATCCCGGCCAGCTTTTTCAATCCGGCTTTATCGAGTTTTCTTTTATCTTCTTTGCGTAAAGGTTCGCCTGAGCGCTTCGCCATGTTTAAGGGAGTGTAATCATTCCGTTTACGGAGAACTGAACAGAATCTCCGAGAAGCATTTTCTGCCCTCCGGTTATAGAGTAGGATGTAAGCACGATTTTATTGTTGATGTTCTGAAATTCCATGGATAAATGCCGGGAACTTTTCAGTAAGGAACTTTCTTCCCGGTAAAGGCCCTCAATTCTGCGGATGTTGGCCAGGTTATCCAGGTAATAAACTTTCAGAAAAACCACCGGCAGTTGTTCGGTGCTTTCAATTGTATAAATGAGCAGGTTGCTGTTCACATCTTTTATACCGGGCACTGTACGGTATTTGCCAACATTTGCCGGTTTGTTGATATCATTCAGCCCGGCAAAAACATCAAACTCATATTTCCAGCGGGTAGTATCTTTTGGAACAAAAGAGGTACGCTCTTCTTTTCCATCAATAGATGCTTTTTTCGAAAGTGTAGCACGGGATTGTGTGAGGTATTGAACCTGTTCGTTCAACACACTGTCAAGCTGATAGTAGTATTTTATATGGCTGCGCTTTGTTTCGCAGGATGATAGCGTAACAACAATCAGTAAAATAAATGCTACCTGCTTCACGCCAGCCTGAATTTATTGAGTAATAAGTATTTCGCCTGTCATTTCAGCCGGAACCGGAATTCCAATCAGGGTGAGAATGGTCGGAGCAAGGTCACCCAATTTACCGTTCTTTAATTTTCCGTTGAATGTATCATCCACCAGTATGCAGGGCACGAGGCTTGTTGTGTGCGCTGTGTTGGGTGTGCCGTCTTCATTAATCATAAAATCAGCATTTCCGTGGTCGGCAATGATGATGATGTAGTAACCATTCCGTAACGCAGCTTCTGTTACTTTACCCGCGCAGTAGTCAACCGTTTCACACGCCTTAACAACAGCTTCAAAAACACCGGTGTGCCCGACCATGTCGGGGTTGGCAAAATTCAAACAGATAAAGTCCGCGTATTTTTTATCAAGCTCCGGAATGAGTTTATCTTTTAAATCATTGGCGCTCATCTCCGGCTTAAGGTCGTACGTTGCAACTTTGGGTGACGGACAAAGAATGCGTGTTTCCCCTTCAAACTCCTGTTCCCTTCCGCCTGAAAAGAAAAACGTTACGTGCGGATACTTTTCAGTTTCCGCAATACGGATTTGCTTTTTGCCGGCCTTTGCTAAAACTTCACCGAGTGTGTTGTTCAGGTTATCTTTATCGAAAATAACCTTCACATTCTTAAACGTGTCATCATAATTTGTAAGCGTTACATAGTACAGGTTCAACGCCTTCATATTTTGCTCGGGAAAATCCTGCTGGGTGAGTACCTGCGTAATTTCGCGTCCCCTGTCGGTACGGAAGTTGAAGCATAGCACAACATCGCCTTCCTTAATGGTCGTAACCGGCTTACTGTTTTCAACTATCACCACCGGCTTGATGAACTCATCCGTAACATTATTATCGTACGACTTTTGAATTGCAGCCGATACGTCCGTTGCGGCTTCGCCTGTTCCGTGAACCAATAAGTCATACGCGAGCTTTACACGTTCCCAGCGTTTGTCCCGATCCATCGCAAAGTAACGCCCCACAATGCTGGCGATCTTGCCGGTAGTTTTGGTAAGGTGTGCCTGGAGATCTTTTAAATAATTTAATCCTCCTTTTGGATCGGTATCCCGGCCATCGGTAAACGCATGAATAAACAGGTTCTTAATTCCAGTATTATGAGCAATCGTACAAATACCTTTTAAATGATGAAGATGTGCGTGAACACCACCATCCGAGACAAGTCCGATCAGGTGAAAATTTTTGTTGTTCTTTTTAGCGTAGTCAAAGGCATCGAGCAAAACCGGGTTCTTATCAAGCTCTTTTTCGTCAATCGCTTTGTTGACCTTAACCAGGTCCTGGTAGATAACCCTTCCGGCACCGATGTTCATGTGCCCGACTTCTGAGTTGCCCATCTGACCAGCGGGTAATCCGACAGCCAGTCCTGAAGCTTCAAGCTTACTGTTGGCATACTTAGGATAAAGCGAGTTTATAAACGGAGTTTTGGCATGGTCAATAGCAGAAACCTTTTTGTTCACCGCTACGCCCCAGCCGTCCAAGATCATCAACAGCACTTTTTTATTCATAACACAAAGAATTAGGGCGCAAATATAACCACTATTGAAGGATTAACGGGTTACTTTAACCACCGATTGGCATACATAGGAACTCAATTAAATTCAGAAATTAAGCCCGAACCTTAATATTTAAGACAATTTCCTAATCATCTTTGTATGGCATACTTTTGGGTATATCTCAGCGCTATGAGGAGAAAAAGATTCTTTTTTGGGGTGATGCTCTGTGCTGGTTTTTTGGCCGTAAATCCGGCTTTAGCGCAGAAAAACGAGGTTATAGACCAGATCCGGGAGGCTATTAAAGCAGGCAGCGCGAAAGAGTTATCAAAGCACCTGAACCAAACCATTGACGTAACCATCGATGGCAAGCCTCAAAACTACAGTAAAGCACAAGCTGAGTTTGTACTGCGCGATTTCTTTAAAGCGCACCCACCGGCAGACTTTAATATCATTCATCAGGGCTCCTCCAAGGGCGGCCAGCCTTTTGCCATCGGGGAATACATAAGCGGTCCGGATAAATACCGGGTTTGGATGAAAATCAAAACAACTAATAAGGATCAGCTTATCCAGGAAATTTCCTTTGTAAAACAATAGTGCAGGCCGCACAAAAAAAGCGCCTGATCTCAAAATTCCGGAAATCCTGATCATTTTTGCGGTGTGCGACCTTCATACATAACCGACCCGTTTTTACATCAGTTTATTACCGATGCCTTTGCTGAAGATGTAGGCGATGGCGATCATTCAACGCTGGCCTCTATACCGGCTTCCGCCAGGAGCAAAGCCAGGTTGCTGGTTAAACAGGAAGGAATTCTTGCCGGTGTTGAACTGGCTGAATTAATCTTTAAGCATTTTGATCCAACATTAGCGATTGCCATCAGCATCCGGGACGGAAGTACTGTTAAGCCGGGTGACGTTGCATTTGTTGTTGAAGGATTATCGCGGTCAATTTTAACATGCGAACGGCTTGTGCTGAATTGCATGCAGCGCATGAGCGCCATCGCTACGCTTACGCATTACCTTTCGGGATTGATCAGGGGCACGAAAGCAAAGCTCCTGGACACCCGCAAAACAACACCCAATTTCCGGCTGCCGGAGAAATGGGCCGTGCTGATCGGGGGCGGGGCGAACCACCGGATCGGGCTGTTTGATATGATTATGCTCAAGGATAATCACATCGACATGGCAGGCGGAATTGAGAAAGCAATCATCCAAACAAAAGAGTATCTTCGCGCCACGAAAAAAAATCTCCGGATAGAGATCGAAACCCGAAACCTGGAAGAGGTAAAGGAAGTAATCAGGGTAGGAGGCGTTGATGTGATCATGCTGGACAATATGCCGGTTGAAGACATGAGAAAAGCGGTGACCCTGATTGACGGAAAATACAAAACCGAGGCCAGCGGAGGAATTACCGAAGAAACGATCCGAAGCATTGCGGAATCGGGGGTTGATTTTATTTCGGCAGGCGCGTTAACCCATTCTGTAAAAAGTATGGACTTAAGCCTGAAGGCATTTTAAAAAAGAATTGATTGTTGATATTTTATGATTGCTAAAACAAAGAATTACAAGCTCGAAAAGAAGATTTATATAAAACTCGCCTTACAGGCGGTGTTGAAAAAACAGGGATGGATTGCTGCCTTAGCAGCATTTCTGTTGTGCCTGGGATATATGATCCCGGGTGCACATACAATTTGGTGGTTCATCGCTGCGGTTGTCGGATTAGGGTTATATATTTTATTCTGGTGGATCCAGTTTTACGGAGTAACGCAGCTTGAGCAGGGGAAGATGTTATTTGAAAAGTTCTCGTACGAGATCAGCAGCCAGCAGATCGTGATGAAGATCAACCCGCGCGAGGGTATGCCCATGAAGTGGGATCAGATAAAAAGCGCAGCCGTTGGCAAGGATTACATTGTATTGTATATCAATAAAGCGCAACTGATCTACCTGCCCTTTAAGATCTTCAATACCGATAACGAGCGCAAATTTGTGATCAGCGTTTTGAAAAATAAAGGACTGGTAAAATAAGCGTGCAGCGAAAGGGTAAGTCACTAACACCTGAACAGGCAAAGCAAAAAGCATTGCGCTATTGCGCTTACCAGGAACGTTCCCACCAGGAAGTAAAAAACAAGCTTTACGAATTAGGATTAAATTCATCCGATGCAGATGAGCTGCTTACGTATTTAATTACGGAGGGATTTCTCAACGAAGAGCGGTACGCAAAACTATTTGCAGGCGGAAAATTCCGGATCAAGCATTGGGGGCGTATTAAAATTATTCATGCGCTTGAAAGCAAAGGGCTTTCAAAAAACTGCATCCGCATCGGCCTGAAGGAAATTGAGGAGGGTGATTATCAACAAACGTTAGAGAAGCTTATTACGGAGAAGACTTCAGAACTGGAGGATGAAAACGCATTTATTGCACGCGATAAAATTTCAAAATCCTTAATTCAGAAGGGGTATGAACCAGAGCTTGTCTGGAAAACCCTTAAAAAATTGCTTCCGGATTAATTTCCGGAATGTAATGCGTGTCACAAGCGTTCAATATCTTGTTTCCCTGGTTAATTAAAAATTGTAGCTTACCCTAAACTTGTAAACAGTGAAATACCTGCACCTGATTTCCGGTCCGCGTAACATTTCAACCGCACTGATGTATTCCTTTGCGCAGCGGAGTGATACACGTGTAATTGATGAGCCCTTCTATGCGATGTACTTTTCCAAAACCGATGTTCATCATCCGGGAAAAGAGGAGGTTCTGAAAGCCCAATCTTCCAGTGAAGAAAAAGTTAAGGCAGAAGTTTTCAGAAAGCATGGAAAACCAGTTTCTTTTATAAAGAACATGGCACATCACCTTGAAGTGATGAGCAACATTGATTTTCTTTCAGACTGCATCAACATATTCCTGATCCGAAATCCCAGACAAATAATTGCCAGCTACGCCCAGGTAATTGAAAAACCTGTTATGCGCGACATCGGCATTGAATATGAATGGAAACTGTTTGACGAACTTAACGATCCGAAGAGCATTGTTCTTGACGCTGGCCTGCTGCTCGAAAATCCGGAATCCGTGCTCAGGCAGGTTTGTGACCGTGCCGGAATTACATTTGAAAAACAAATGCTGGCCTGGCAGCCCGGGCCAAAACCGTATGACGGAGTTTGGGCGCCTCACTGGTATGCGAATGTTCACAAATCATCCGGTTTTGAAAAACAGCCAACCAGCGAACGTGCCTTGCCCGATCAGCTTAAGCCTCTTGCTGAGCACGCGGATGTTTACTATAAAAAGCTTTTACAATACGCCATAAGACCTTAGGTATGCTGCAGAAATACAACCCGAAAAACGAAAATATCATTATCCATGTTGGCGGCAAGCTGCTTCCGCGAAATGAAGCAAAGGTTTCCGTGTTCGATAGTTCTGTTCAGGGCGGAGATGCGGTGTGGGAAGGATTGCGGGTTTATGATGGCGGGATTTTTTGCTTAGATAAACATTTGGACCGGCTTCAGGCGTCCGCGCACGCGTTGGCCTTTACGGATATCCCGTCCAAAGATTCAGTGAAGAAAGCAATTTTTGATACACTGAAAGCAAACGGCATGAAGGATGAGACGCACATCCGGCTGACGCTCACGCGCGGTGAGAAGGTTACTTCAGGTATGGACCCGCGGGTGAATACAAAGGGCTCCTGCCTGATTGTGCTGGCGGAATGGAAACCCCTGGTGTATGATAACAACACGGGAATCAGGGTGATTACCTCTTCGATGCGAAGAAATAACCCCCAGTTTCTCGATTCAAAAATCCATCATAATAATTTGCTGAATAACATTCTTGCGAAGATCCAGGCAAACGTTGCGGGAGTTGATGCTGCGTTAATGCTCGACCACCAGGGATTTGTGGCTGAACTTAACGACATTAATCTTTTTATGATAAAGGATAATGTTGTCTGTACTCCCCACGCGGATGCCTGTTTGCATGGAATTACGCGAAGCCTCGTCATTGAGCTTTGCAAAGCGAATAATATTTCAATAGAAGAACGAAATCTTTCGTTGACGGAATTTTATACGGCCGATGAGGTTTTCGGCACGGGTACAATGGGTGAGCTAACCCCGGTTACTGAAATTGACGGAAGAAAAATCACCAATCGTTCCGGCAAGTCGTTGCTGCATGAGCTTCGTGAAAAATTCAAAACGCTTATTCCGAAGTATTCCGAAAAGCTTCCGTCCTAAAAGCTTAAGGTTGATGCATTGTTTGTAACCGTAAGCTTCCCGGCTGCTCCCTCAATCCACGGCAGGTTCGGATGTTCATGTCCGGTCGGAAAATTAAACCCAACCGGATACTCAAATTCATGTGTGTGATTGCGGATGATCTGTTCAGCCGATTCTCCAAAAGGCAATTCACTTTCTTTTATGTCGGTCATGTGGCCTACCACAAGCCCTGCGAGGTTTTTCAGCTTGCCGGCACGCTTAAACTGCACCAGCATTCTATCGAGCCGATAGGTGTACTCACCAATTTCTTCAATCACAAGAATTTTGCTTTCGGTTTGTATTTCAGTTGATGTACCTAACGAATCGGCAAGCAGGGAAAGATTCCCTCCAACTAATTTACCTTCAGCTACACCGGTTCGGTTGTTGGTTGATGGCTTAGCAGTCAACGGTGTGGTTGTTCCAAAAAGCATCCTGCGAAGACTCTCCACCGAATCAGCAAATTCTGCTTTGGGGAACTGCACAGGCATTGTTGCGTGAATGCTTTGAATATTTAATGACTGAAGCTTCAGGTGTAATGCAGTAACATCGCTGAAGCCGCAAATCCATTTCGGGGATTTCAAGAATGTTAAAAAATTCAACTGATCGAGAATGCGTGTTGTTCCGTAACCGCCCCGGGCGCAAATAATCGCTTTAACGGAAGAATCATCGAGCGCTTTCTGAAAATCACTTTGCCGTTCAGCATCCGTACCGGACAGATAACTATGCTTCCCGCTTAAAAGGTTTTGACCCAACATTACATTCAATCCCCAGGATTGGATAACGGCAACAGAAGTTTCAATGCTTTGAATGGCAAGCTTTCTTCCGGGTGCCAGGATGCACACTGAGTCACCTTTTTGAAGAAACGCTGGTTGAATCATTATTCTAAATAAACAAAAAACCCCGTCTTTTTTACGGACGGGGTTTCACCAATATTTTGGTTATCAATTACGGCTTCTTAGGTGTTGTGTTGTTTGCTGCAGGTGTTTGTGGCGGAGGGGTAACGCCCATCTTCTTTAGCACCAGGTCAGAAACATCAAGCTTCTCATCGCCATATAAAATAACATCCAGACCGCTGATCTGGTTGCTCAGGATCAATGAGTATCCGTTTTCTTTAGCAACGTCTTCAATCGCTTTCCCTACTTTATCCTGAATAGGCCCTAACAGGGTGGCATTTCTTTTCTGAAGTTCGGCTTGTGAATCCTCTTCAAACTTCTGAATGTTTGCTTGCATCTGCTGGAGTTCTCTTTCCGAATTCTGACGCACGGCATCGGCTACTGTACTACCGTATTCCTGGTATTCTTTAAGCTTTTTCTGGAACTCAGCCATTTTATTATCGTACTGCTTTTTTAGCTGAGTCCGGAGCGTCTGCAGTTCGTTTTCAATTGTTTTAGCTTCAGGCATCTGGGAGAAGATGTATTCAACATCAGCATAGCCTATTTTTACAGGTGCAGGTGTTTGTGCCATTGAAACAGCCGTTATCAATGCAAATGCGAATACTAACATTAGTTTTTTCATCACGATTAAATTTATAACTCAATTAATTTTTTACAACATCATTGGGATCGCCCAGCCCAAGCTCATCCAAAACAAAGTCGGTGTAATCGTAGCGCGGATCGGTATAGATCATTACCAGCTCACCTGACTTATCAAACACAATGGCTAAGCTGTTTTTCTTGGCCACTTTATCTACCGCATCCCAAATCTTATCCTGAACGGGCTTGATCAGCTCTTGTTTTTTGAGAAACAGCAGGCCTTCGAATCCGAACACCTTTTTCTGATACTCTTTCAGGTCTGCCTCTTTCTTTTTGATCGCATCCAGCCGCTCTTTTTTCATGGCATCGGTTAACAAAACCTGTTCTGCCTGCAGCGTACTGTACTGCGCCTCAATACCCTTTGCCATTTCCAGGATTTCCTTTTCCCAAAGGCCGGATAAGCGGTTTATTTCCTCCTGCGCCTTCTTGTATTCGGGCATTTTGTTCAGGATAAAATCCGTGTCAATGTACCCGAACCTCTGAGCGTTGACAAAATTCAGGCCGAAAATGACAAAAAAAACTGTAATAAGGTAAAACCTCATATTTTATCTGATTTGCTGTCCAATTGTAAAGTGGAATTGAGGGCCGCTTCTCGGACCGCCACTGCCCAGCGGGAATGGATCAAAGCCGTAAGCCCAGTTAATTCCAATCAAACCAAATGCAGGCATAAAAATTCTGGCCCCGACTCCGGCTGATTTATACATCTCAAACGGATTGAAGTCTTCATAAGTATACCAGTTGTTTCCGGCTTCTGTAAAGGCAAAACCATAAATCGTGGCCGCCTGGCTGCTGGTAATCGGGTAACGTAATTCAAGCCCGAATTTCTCATACACGATACCCCCCCGCACCGTTCCCTCCAATACGCTATAAGGCGGTGTGATCTGGTTATTCTGATATCCCCGCAAGCCAATAACATCCTGTCCGAGCACAAAAGAGCCAACCCCACCCGCGAGCCCGTCACCACCCAGGAAGAATCTCTCAAACGGGCCTACGCCAAGTTCCTTTGAGTACGCACCGATAAATCCAAAGTGTGCCTTTGCCTCCAGTACAAGTTTATGCGGTGCACTCCGATCAAGCGGAATATAGAATTTTGAGTCAAACATCCACTTGTGATATTCAACATACTTATTTTTCTCTTCTGTTGTAGCGGTTTCATAGTTAAGATTTCTCCATGCCGAATACGGTGGTGTCAGATCAACGCTTAATGATATGGTTGATCCGCTCTTGGGATACATCGGGTCATCAATACTGTTTCGTGCTATGGTTGTATTAAGCTTGAAGCCATAGGATGAACAATTGGAACATCCCAGACCGTACGTATTTTCGTTTACATTCTTTACCGTATATACGGTATACGAAAGCGTGTTCATAAGCGTAAAGAAATCATCCGGCCATTTTAACACACGCCCGAAACCAACAGAGATGTTATCAACTTTCAGGGCTGACGTGAGATTGTTGTATTGCCCATTGGTAGAATAGCGTGAAATGGATTTGTTTGCACTGACGGTTAGGGACTGAGGTTTTCTTCCCCCCAGCCAGGGCTCTGTAAATGAAATTCCATAGTTCTGGAAGCTTCTTCCGTTGGCTGTAATTTTTAAAGACAAACGCTGGCCATCCCCCACCGGTAAGGGCCTCCACTCTTTTATTTTCGGAACGTTTCGCAACGAGAAGTTATTGAACGTAAGTCCGAGTGTTCCTACAAACCCGAAGTATCCGCCCCAGCCACCGGAAAGCTCAATCTGATCATTCGATTGCTCTTCTACCTGCCATTCAATATCCGCTGTTGCGTTAGCCATGTTAGGAACAATGTTTGGACTGATGTTCTGCGCATTAAAATAGCCCAGTTGTCCAAGTCGTTGCTGTGTATAAATTATATCGGATCGCCTGAACTTTTGTCCGGGAACAGTGCGGAGCTCGCGCCTGATCACGTGATCGTTTGTCCGGTCGTTTCCGGTAATGGTAATTTCATTGAGTGTTGCCTGCGCACCCTCGCTTACCCGCATTTCAATGTCAATTGAATCGCCCTCTACAGCAACTTCAACCGGTGTTACGCGGAAGAACAAATATCCGTCATCCATGTACAGACCGCTGATATCCGGCCCTTTTGGATTAAACGTGAGCTTGTTATCGATTTGCTCACGGTTGTATACATCACCCTTTTTAACAGCCAAAATTCCGTTAAGCGTCTGGTCAGAGTGAATGTAGTTTCCAACCCAGGTTATGTTTCGAAAATAATACTTTGGCCCTTCATGAAGGTTAAGGGTGATATTGATGGAGCGGTTGTCAAAATTATAGATCGTGTCATACTCTACATCGGCATCGCGATAGCCTTTGGAATTAAGGTATGAAACGATTTTTTTCTTGTCATCATCGTAATCGGCCTGAATGAATTTCGACCCTTTGAAAACGTTCAGCTTAATATTATCGTTGAAAAATTCGCCAACCTCCCGCCAGGTTACCGGGTAATTGGATCCGAAAAATTCTTTTGGTTTAAGTGTAATGAGTTCGCCCAGCAGGGTACGGTGCAGCGACATGCGCGCATATTCATGCGTACCCTTCATCTTGCTTTTAATTTTCGCTTCCGTGATGCCGTCATTTCCGTCAACTGAAATTTTATGGATCTTAACTTTTGATTTCGGATTCACCACGATCCGCAGCCGGATACCATCGGTTGAAATCGTATCCAGTTCCTGAATGATTTTTACTTCGGTATTGAGGTATCCCTTTTTAACAAAGAATTTTTTAACGGCCAGTTCAGTGTTTCGCAGCATGGCATCGTTTACGATTTTTCCGCGAATGAGGGTAAGGTCTTCTTTCAGGGAAGATTCCTGTCCTTTACTTATTCCAATAAAGTAAAAATTGGTTAACCGGGGCCGCTCCGCTAATTTGATTACAAGCCAAACGTTATCCCCCTCTATTTTCTGAACACTAATTCCTACATCTCCTACCAGTCCCTGTTTCCACAACCTGCGAATGGCTGTTGTAACAGCATCTCCGGGTATTTTTATTTTATCACCAACCCGTAAACCGGTCAGTGCGATCATTGAATTTTTATCCAGCACATTAAGTCCGGTTACTTCGATACCCGCAATCACATATTCTCCCGGATTAGCATAATTTAAATTATTGTCGGCACTGGCACTTGCGCGTTCGCGATTTCTCCTATTGATTTGGCCAACAGAATCAAAGACGACAAAAAGTAACAGGGCAATTAGAACTAAATTTCTCATCAACTAACCGGATTCAATTGTTCACTCGTTTTGCCAAACCTACGCTCACGTTGCTGGTACGACCAGATTGCTTCGTACAGGTTTTCTTTGCGAAAGTCAGGCCACAAGGCTGGGGTAATGTATAATTCTGAATAGGCGATTTGCCAAAGTAAAAAATTGCTCACCCGCATCTCTCCGCTGGTGCGGATGAGCAGTTCAGGATCGGGAACCCCTGCGGTTTGCAAATGCTGGCTGATCATTTCTTCGTTTATGTCGCTGTCATTTAATTTTCCTGACTTCACCTTTTCTGCAATGGCCTTCACCGCGCGGGTTATTTCCCAGCGTCCACTGTAGCTTAAGGCCAGGATTAGCGTAAGGCCGCTGTTGTTTTTGGTTGTGGCCACAGCCCACTCCAGATTTTTCTGGCAATCCTCCGGAAGATTAGATGTATCACCGATGGTAATTAGTTTTACCTGGTTCTCCATCAGGGTCTTTATTTCCTGCTTGAGTGTGTTTACCAGCAGTTCCATCAGGCCCTCAACCTCTTCTTTTGGCCGGCCCCAGTTTTCGGTTGAAAATGCATATAAGGTCAGGTATTTTATACCGATCTCCCCGCAGCCTTCGGTTACGTCCCGAACAGCCTGTACAGCATTGCGATGGCCAAAAATCCGCATCGCGCCTTTCTTTTTCGCCCACCTCCCGTTACCATCCATGATAACGGCAATGTGCCGGGGCAGATTATTGAAATCGATATGTTCTTTAAATGAAGCCAAGGGCGGCAAAAATAGCGTATTTTCGGGTAAAAGCGGTTTATCTTAAGTGCCTTATTTATAAGGATTTGTAGGGCAGGGAATATCGTAGAATGTACGGGTTAAGGTGATGCCCAAAAAATAGTAAGTATCGTTGTCGTTGGGGTTCCCGTACTGATAATTCTTCTGCGACTGATCTTTGAAAGCAGAAACGTTGTCGAGGTAATCAAAAAAAGTTTTGCGAATGCCGAATTCGAGGGCTACATACCAGCGCGGGTTAACAATGTATTTGAAGCCTCCCCCGAATGGAATGGCCATTTGAACGTTGCTGTATTCGGCCGGCTTGGTATCATTTCCCGAAATGCCAAAGAGGCCGAGTCCGCCAAAAAGATAGGGCGTGAAGCGCATCGGCACTTTGTTATCCTTCCAGTTTAGGAAATGGTATTCAAACCCGAGCGATCCCTCCAACAGGAAAATATCAAAGGAGGCGTTGCGTTCAGCGGCAAACGCATCAATAGGCTTTTCGTAGGCTTCTACCTTACCGCCCGTTAAGGCAGCGCGAAAGCTTACAATCTTATTAATGTTGGACCGGTAAAGAACTGTGGCGGCCGGCCGGGAGTACCTGAAGTTGTAATTTTTAACAAGATCACCGGTATAGTTGAATGTTCCGATGCCAAATCCAAGCTCTGACCGTTGTGCAACTACCGTTGTGGCAATGCAAAAAAATGCCGCACCGATCAGAAATTTTTTAAGCATTATCTGAATTTGGCCCGGTGATAGTTTCGGTTGATGATGTAGGTAAGACGAATGGTGCTAACCATGTACAAATCCTTGTCACTTTTACCCCGGATATTTTTTGTCTGTGCTTCATCATTATTAACATGTCCATATCCGGCTACGGTAGTAAATCCAAGGTCTGCCTCATACCCATAATACCGATTAGCAATAATAGCATCCACTTTATCACTTACTCCTGGCGCAATTTCATTGGAACGATACGACATGGATCGTGCAAGCTCACTATCAAGCGTTCTAAGATCAACGTAATAGCTGCTCACGTCATCCAGATAGTCTGTAAAGGTGTACCGGAATCCAAATTCTGCGGCAATATCCATCAGCTCGTTAAGTCTAAAACGTGCGCCAATCCCGAATGGTATAGCAGCCTGGATTAATTTATAATCTTGTCCTTCGGTTTTAAGGTCCTTCAAATCAACCCACTCGCCTGCGTTTGAATAAGAATTTCCGTTGAGATCTGTTTTCGGAACCTGCGCCTGGGGATTATGGTGAAATACAGCGATTCCGGCAAAAAGGTAGGGTGTCCATTTAACCCGGCTGATATAGGTAGCCTGGTTTTCAAATAAATCTATCTGGCCAACAGCGGAGAGTTCCTGAATTCTGTTTCTGAACGAAAGATTTCGAACATAACGGAACGCGGCATCATTATCATTTGGATCTTGTGATTTGTTATCGGAACCTTTAATTCCGCCAGCCATAAAGCTGGCCACGAGCTGGTAACGCGGGCCGAAGCGGTGAACAAAAGAACCCCCAAAAGCCGGGCGGGTATAGCCCATATCTGTACTTAGCGCCTTTGCAGAGGGCGAAAGGTCACCGTAATAGTTAAAAGCATTTACAGAAAGACCAATTGCATTATAAACGTTTCTTTTGAAAGAATTTTTGTTGCCCCGGAAACTGGCAATGTTCCTGTTATTCTTCTTGATTTTGTTGCGATTAATCTGGCTATAGGCTTCTTGCGAGAAGGCTGCCAAAAATGCAGTTATCAATACCAGGGCTACAACTTTTTTCATCGCTATAAGTGTTTCAAAATCAACGGACTACAAATGTAACAAAAAATCAATTTCTTATATCCAGACCCCAATTTAGCTTTTGCCTCAGGGTTTTAAAATAATGCTGCCCCTCCAGGCTGATTAAATTAGCCTTAAAGCGCTCTTTTATCACCTTAAGCTTTACCGATTCGTCCACTACCGCAATCCGGGAATCCATAGATACCAGGAATTTCTTACTGCGGCCCTCCACTTCAAAGGTGAGCACGGCATCGTCTGAAACAACAATGGGCCTTACCGTAAGGTTATGGGGGCTTACCGGGGTAAGGACGAAATTGCCGGAGCCAGGGAAAACCAACGGGCCACCGCAGCTAAGCGAATACCCGGTAGACCCGGTTGGGGTCGAAACAATCAGGCCGTCTGCCCAGTAGGAATTCAAAAATTCTCCGTCAATGTAGGTGTGAACCGTGATCATGGAAGAAGAATCTTTTTTGACAATCGTAAAGTCATTTAAGGCGAAATTGAGTTTGCCGAAAAGCTTTTTATTCGATTCCAGCCTTAAAAGCGCCCGTTTATCGAGCGTAAAGGCACCTTTAATCACTTTGGTAAGTGCGGCTTCAATTTCTTCTTTGCTGGTAGTGGCCAGAAATCCGAGCCTGCCCGTGTTTATTCCTAAAATCGGGGTTTGATTGGGGCCAATATGAGTGATTGACTCCAACAGGGTTCCGTCACCGCCAATGCTCAGGAAAACATCCAGCTTTTGAAGATTATGGCTTTCGGAATAGGTCTTCCACTTGAATTTCCCGAAAACAGAAGCCTTAAGGTACTTTTCAAATTTAGCTGAAACGAATAATTCAACCTTATGGGCCGTAAGGGTCTGGAAGATTTTTTCAATAAGCGGAATTGACTGCCGGTTAAATTCCTTTCCGTGGACACCTATTTTCATTTCGCGCTCAAACGGGTTTTAACGATAGCCACTACAGGCTTACTCTTAAAGTTAAGCATGATCGGGCAAATGCGGAAATATTATTTCTGAGGGTCAGATATCGAGGTAGCGCAACAGCATATCGATCCGGTCTTTATCAGAACCCCCGGCCTGAGTTTCCTGGTAGCGGCCGATGACCTTATAATTGAAGCGTTCAAGTGTTGCAACGATGCGTGTTAAATCAAGCTGATCCAGCTTAAGGGTTAACCGGATCTTGCCCGGATCAAGCGGATCTTCTTTTACCAGGCTGCTGAGCACGCGTGCATGATTCTCTTCAATCAGCCGGCTTACTTCCGCCAGTGAGTAATCATTATGATTCATGGAGAGCACAAGAATACCGCCCGGAGTTTGTACGGCCGCTGTCTGGGCAAAGGAACTTAATGTGTCCTGCATGGTGATCACACCATTATAAATGTCCTCTTCCGTGATCACGGCAACCATCTGAAGCTTGTTATCGGCTGCAACTTTAAGGATGTCGTAGAAGTGGGAATTCATGTGCACATAACACGCCTTGCCGATCAGGTCAAAATCTTTGAGGCGTTTCTCTACATCGTTTCCTTCCAGGATAATTTCTTCTGAGATGAATCCAAGCAGCTTGCCATTGTCCACCACCGGCATTTGGTTGCACCGGAATTCTTCCATCCATACAATTGCTTTGTGCGCATCGTCTGTTGCCTTGAGAGGCGGAATCATGTGGTTTATTAAATCTTCTGCTATCACGTTCGCTCCTTTATAATCTTACTACTCTACGCAGCCAAAAAGTTTTCAACCAGCGTATTAAATTTTTCGGGATGTTCCATCATGGGGGCATGGCAGCATTTGTCCACAAACCGCAACGTTGAATTCGGAATTAACCGGTTAAACTCGTGGGCTACAGCCGGGGGTGTTATCGTGTCATTCAATCCCCACACCAAAAGTGTTGGCGCTTTTATATTCGGAATATCGTTGGCCATGTTATGCCGCTGCGCGGATTTTGCAATGGCTACAATTCGCAGACACTTCGGAATGCTGTTGGTTGTTTCAAACACTTCATCTACCAGTTCCTTTGTTGCAACGGTGGGATCATAGAATGTGTACGCAACGCGCTCTCGTATATATTCGTAATTGCCGCGCTTCGGATAAGACCCGCCCATGCCGTCTTCAAACAGGCCCGAACTTCCGGTAAGAATCAGCTTCTTTACCTTGTCGGGATTCTTGAGGGTATAGACCAATGCAATGTGGCCGCCCAGGCTGTTTCCCATGATCATCATGTTGTCAAGCTTTTTCATGGCAACGAATTCTTCGAGGAACTTGCGAAGACCTTCAAGGCCGGCTTCCCGAATGGGCATATCATAAATCGGAAGCATGGGAATAACAACGCGGTAGTTTTGAGAAAAACGGTTTACAACACCTTCCCAGTTGCTGAGCGCACCGAATAAACCGTGCAGCAGCAGCACAACTTCACCCTTTCCTTCGTCAATGAATTTAAATCCGGTTTCTTCTTTAACTGTCAATGCCATACACGCTGGATCTATATCCGATAAGTAAGGAAAAAAATATCAAACAAAGACCCTTGTAAAAAAGTTTTCAGGCTCCCTGCCCGAAAAGGTCACTGAAAACAGGGAAAATCTCCCCGATCCAACCGGTTACAGCCGGTGCAAACCGGGCAACGGTTGGATAAAGCCAGGCATCTTCCGTAAATTTTTCCGGAGCGTGAATATTCAGTGAGCTTGTGATCCAAATCAAGACACTTAACATAAACGCTGTTTTTAAAATGCCCAGCAGGCCACCCAAGAGTTTATCAACACTGCCGAGTACAGTTTTTTCCAACGAAGATTTAAAAACTTTCCCCAGTAGGGTAACACCAATCACTACGATGAGAAACACAACACCGAAAGCAACGTAGGGCAATACATGTTCATTGATGTCGTAATGCTCGTCAAGCATCAGCATGGCTGCACCCATCAGCTTAAAGCCGGCCAGCACACCGAGAATAATGCCAAGCAAGGTAAACAGCTCAGACAGAAAACCTTTTTTGTATCCGGCTACTGCACCAACAATCAGAATAATGATAAGTACAATGTCGACCTTGCTCAAGAGGCGAGAAGTTTTTTAACCGTTTCAGAGATTGCTTTTCCTTCGGCTAAGCCGGCAAGTTTTTTTGTAGCGGTGCCCATTACTTTGCCAACGTCCTGCGGCCCGCTGGCGCCAACTTCGGCAATAATCTTTTTCAATTCGGCTGTAAGTTCTTCAGGTGAAAGCTGTTTAGGTAAGTAGCGATTGATAACATTAAGCTGAAACAATTCCCGTTCCGCCAGGTCAGTCCGGTTCTGTTGCTGGAAAATGTCAGCCGATTCCCTGCGCTGCTTCGCGGCCTTCATCAGCAGTTTGCTTTCGGTGTCCGAAGTTATTTCTGCTACAACGCCCTTCTCCGTTTCAGCGAGGAGGATCATGGATTTAATGCTGCGCAATGCTTCAAGCTCTTCCTTGTTCTTAGCCAGCATGGCGGTTTTTATATCGGCATCTATTTTTTGCTTCAGGCTCATAAGTAATGGATTTGGTTAAGCGTGGAATCGTTAAGTTTGATGTGCGAAATTAACAAAACGGTGACACGGCTATCGGTAAATATTAACAAAATTGCTACGCTCCGCAACGCCCGGGGCGGGAACAACCCGGATGTAATCAAAACCGCCCTGGATTGTGAGCGCTTTGGCGCGCAGGGAATCACCGTCCATCCGCGGCCCGATGAACGCCATATCCGCTTCAGCGATGTGATGCAATTAAAAGACATTGTAACAACCGAATTTAATATTGAAGGATATCCCGATGAACGATACATACAGTTAATCCGCGAAGCAAAGCCCGCGCAGGCAACGCTTGTTCCCGATAAGCCGGATGCCATTACGTCTAATGCCGGGTGGGACACGGTAAAGCATGCCGACTTTTTAAAAGAAGTTATTAAGGAACTGAAACGCAGCAATGTCCGGGTCTCTGTTTTTGTCGATCCGGTTGAAGCCATGGCCGAGGGCGCGGCAAAAGCCGGTGCTGATAGAATTGAGTTATATACGGAGCCGTACGCAAGCAGCTATCATAAAAATCGTGAAGCAGCCGTAAAAGATTATATAACGACAGCACGTGCAGCCAAAAAAAACGGGCTGGGTATTAATGCAGGGCACGATCTTGATCTTCACAACCTTAAATTTCTAAAGCAGTCGATTCCGGACCTGGATGAAGTATCCATCGGGCATGCCTTGATTTCGGATGCGCTCTATTTTGGATTGGAGAATACGATTCAGTTGTATTTGAGAGAACTGAAGTAGTCAGGAAAATTTTTAACCGCAAAGAAGCAGAGGTACACGGAAAGCCGATCTGCTTACCTGCTTTGCGTTCTTTGCGCCTCTGCGGTTAATAAACTATCTTTCGTAAGTCTAAAACCAGCCGGTCATGAATCTTCGCTCGAAATTTTCGGAAAACGATCTGAACCGGGTAAAGGCAGCGGTTAACGAAGCTGAAAGTAAGATCTCCGGTGAGATTGTTCCGGTGATTGTTTCGAAAAGCGGCCACTATACAATAGCGAATTATAAAGCAGGTGTTTTTTCAGCCGCGCTTGGCTTTGTGTTAATTATCATATTCGACCGGTACGTCCCTTCGCTCGCTGTTCATGATCCCATGCTTATCTTTTTTGCGGTTGGTATTATCGGTGCGTTAGGTGCATTAGCCGCACATTACATTGATCCCCTCAAACGTCTTTTACTTGAGCAAAAACATAAAGACCATGCCACGCGGCAGCGGGCCGAAAATGCGTTCCTCGAAGAAGAAGTTTTCAATACGCGCCAGCGCACCGGCATTATGATTTTCATTTCCTTTCTGGAGCATGAGGTAATTGTTATGGCCGATAGCGGGATCAGTAAAGTAGTGGAGCAGAAGGAATGGGACAAGATTGTAATTAACCTTACCGATTATATCCGGAGAGACAAAATTGTAGAAGGGCTTGAAGGTGCCTTAAAACGCTGCGGGGAAATTCTGCTCGAAAAAGGATTTGTAAAAACAGCAGACGATGCCAATGAGCTGCGGGATGATCTCAGGATTAATTAACCAGGGTTCGAGGCGTTCAATTTTTAAACGGAAGGGCTGGATCAGTAACTCTAAACTAATAGCGGAGGAAACAGCGGGGGCTGATCTGTGAGAATTTAATCTACAACAGTACCTACCAAAGGCTACATTTTTCACCTGCGGGTTGGTTTTGTCATTGCGGAATGAAAGACAAGCTTAAAGGCAACCGCTAAAAAATCCGGTAAATCTTCAAATCCTGTAAATCCTGATCAAATCCTGATTATTTTTGGCCTTCATTTATAATCTCACCACTCCATGAAAAGAGATAAAGTCATTTTTGACCTCATCGAAAAGGAAAAGCAGCGCCAGGAACACGGCATCGAGCTGATCGCCTCCGAGAACTTCACTTCGCTACAGGTTATGAAAGCCCAGGGTACAGTGCTCACCAATAAATATGCGGAAGGTCTTCCCGGCAAGCGTTATTATGGCGGCTGTGAAGTGGTGGATGAAATTGAACAATTAGCCATTGACCGGGCAAAAGAACTTTTCGGGGCCGAATGGGCTAACGTTCAGCCGCACTCCGGTGCCCAGGCGAATGCTGCGGTTATGCTGGCTGTGTTAAAGCCTGGGGATAAGATATTAGGTTTCGATCTTTCGCATGGCGGCCATTTAACGCATGGATCTCCGGTAAACTTTTCGGGTAAGCTTTACCAGCCAACATTCTACGGGGTTGAGGAAAAAACCGGAACAATTGACTTTGATAAAGTAATTGAAACAGCAAAGCGCGAAAAACCAAAGCTGATCATTTGCGGGGCATCTGCTTACAGCCGTGATTGGGATTACAAAAAATTAAGAGAAGCAGCCGATGCTGTAGGTGCCTTATTAATGGCAGATATTTCACATCCTGCGGGATTGATCGCGCGCGGGTTGTTGAACGATCCGATGGAGCACTGCCACATCGTAACTACAACAACACATAAAACATTGCGCGGGCCGCGTGGCGGTTTGATCATGGTCGGAAAAAATTTCGATAACCCGTGGGGACTGAAAACTCCAAAGGGTGAGATCCGGAAGATAAGCTCATTGTTGGATTCTGGTGTATTCCCCGGAACACAAGGCGGTCCGCTTGAGCATGTAATCGCTGCTAAAGCGGTTGCCTTCCAGGAAGCACTGTCTGACGAGTACCTCGACTATATCGTACAAGTTGCCAAGAATGCAAAAGCTATGTCGGATGCATTTACTGCGAAAGGCTATAAGATTATTTCAGGAGGAACCGACAATCACTTAATGCTCATTGATCTGCGCTCTAAAAACCTTACCGGAAAAATTGCCGAAGAATCATTGATCAAAGCGGACATCACCATCAATAAAAACATGGTTCCCTTTGATACGCAGTCACCGTTTGTTACTTCGGGCATGCGCATCGGCTCACCGGCCATTACTACGCGCGGCCTGAAGGAAAAGGATGTACTGAAAGTTGTTGACCTGATTGATGAAGCCCTGAAAGCTCCAACTGATGACAGCAATCTAAAGGCAGTTAAAAGAAAGGTGAATGCCTTAATGAAAAAATTCCCATTGTATTTGTAAGTATTGAACGGAGCCGATGAGCAGTGAAAAAGAAATGACATTCCTCGATCATCTCGAGGAATTGCGGTGGCATGTAATCCGGGCTGTGCTGGCGATTGTAGTGCTGATGATTTTGGCCTTTGCCTACATTGAAGAGATTTTTGATTACATCGTATTTGCCCCGGCTCAAATAGACTTTGTCTTCTTTAAATGGATGTGCATGCTCGGAGATCTGACCGGGGCAAAAGAAGCTCTTTGCGTTGTTGAAGATTTACCGTTTAAGGTTCAAAGCCGTAACATGACCGGCCAGTTCATGATGTCGATCACCGCATCGTTTATGGTTGGGCTTGTAGTTGCGTTTCCGTATGTTATTTGGGAATTGTGGAGCTTTGTTCGGCCAGGCCTTGAAACCAAAGAGCGTAAATTCTCAAAAGGTGCAGTTTTCGCGATTTCAAGCCTTTTTCTGGTGGGTATTTCCTTTGGGTACTTTATCCTGAGCCCAATGACGATCTGGTTTTTGTCGACCTACCAGGTGAGCAGCATGATTGTAAATGAATTTGACATTACATCGTATGTTTCAACTGTGGCCAGCCTTGTCCTGGGCTGCGGATTGTTATTTCAATTTCCCGTTGTGGTTTACTTCCTGACCAAGATCGGAATGGTAACACCAAACTTGATGCGTCAATACCGCAGGCACGCGGTTGTGGTGATCATTGTCCTGGGCGCTGTTGTAACACCTTCGGCCGACCCGTTCAGCCTGGCAATCATTTCTTTGCCGCTGTATTTTCTCTATGAGATCAGTATCTTTACTTCAGCAGTTGTTCTGCGCAAAAAGCGCAAATTAGAAGAACAGGAAAACCAAGCATGATGCCAACATTAGCAATAGGAGCCGACCACGCGGGATTTGAATACAAGGAAGTCCTGAAGAAGTGGCTTGAAAAGAACGGGTACAAAACAAAAGACTTTGGCACCTACAATACCGAGTCAGCCGACTACCCGGATTTTGCACATCCGGTTGCTGAGGCTGTTGAAAAAAAGGAATTTGAATTAGGTCTTTTGATATGCGGCAGCGCGAATGGTGTCGCGATCACCGCGAATAAGCATCAGCACATCCGGGCAGCCATCTGCTGGAATGAAGAACTTGCTGCACTTGCCCGTCAGCATAATAATGCCAATGTGCTTTGCATCCCTGCGCGGTACGTAACGTCTGAGCTCGCAGAAAAAATTCTTGACCGCTTTTTACATTCAAGCTTCGAAGGCGGCCGGCATGAGCGCAGGGTGAACAAGATCAGTTGCTGATCGGTTTTAAGCTGTAGCTTCCGGGGGATTTACGTACTGAAGCTTCCGTTTTGAAGTTATGCAGTGTGGAATTTCAATGACCTATTAAGATATTCACATCTCTTATTCAACCCCTTCAGGGTTGTTTTAGTTTTACCTCTTTACTGTTTTATTGATATTGAACCCCTGTGGGGTTCGGGTTAGTTATGGCCTTTCGTGTTCTATTTGTTTTTTAAATGCTGACCCTCTGCTGAAGTCAGGTTACAGTTTGAGTGAGACTGCAATCCCGAAGGGATTGAACATAAATAACAAGCTATAAATATTGCTGCTCATGAACCGCGAAACGGTTCAACATTGACTCATACATGCCTCTATCCTGTGCGGAAGGCCAGCATGAAGGTGAACAAGATCAGTTGCTGATCGGTTTTAAGCCATACCCTTCCGGTGTTTTTACGTACTGAGCTTTCAGTTGCGGAAGCCTGACAAAAAATCCGGCCATTAAATTTTCGGGATCGATAATTACTTCAGGCTTTTCTTTTTCGAACGCCCGGTGAACCAACAACAGGGTTTCATAATAATCCGGATTTCTGAAAACCGGGGAAGATAAATCCCAGTCATAAAAAATTGAACCCAGCGTGTTATGCTTAAAGGCCGATTGTTGATCGCTTAGCACGAGAATTTTTTTATCCTTAACAGGCGTTGTGCTTTCCTTTACCATCAGGTCAGCGTAACTGATTTGCGGGATTTGATTGTATCGCGTGAGATAAGCGAGTGTTACAATACCCGTGAGCAAAATCAGCGTATTCATTTCGGCAAACTTTTTTCTCCGGATAAGCAGCAGAAAGTGCGTTAGGAAAAAACTGACAGGCGGAAGAACCGTAATGAGACTCTGCGGCCGGAAATCGGACGCAATAAAAAATTGCAGGAACGCCACCACAAACCACAGGAACATTATTTGAAAAATTTGTGACTGGTACTTGGTGAGCCTTGCATCGCGGTTCAGGATAAACAAGGAAACAAACAGGTAAATGAACGGCATTGTACAAAGCAGCAACAGGGATGACGTTGACATCAGGTCGTGCGATGGGAAGCTGAGATTATGTACATAATAGTTTTGCCATAGCTCCTGCGCATGACCGTTCAGGTTAAAAATACAAATCAACACCAGGTGCGGGAGCACAAATCCAAAAACCAGCAACAAGTACTTGCGGACAGAGCTTCGGGTAAAAATCAACAGGATGATGATTGCACCGGGAAGGTAAATGGCGTACGAGAAGCTGAACATCGAAGCGAGGCTGATAAAAATCCCCAGGTTAAAGGAAGTTTCATCGCGCGGTGTCCGGAATTCTATTTCTTTAATCAGGTTATTGAGTGCAAGCAGCAGAATTCCAAAGGCGAGCAAATCGCCCGTTAGTGCCAATGAATCGAACGAAACAAAGGCGAGCAATGAAAACAGCAAGGAAGGAATGTATGTATTCTCTGAAAACACTTTCTTGTCAATCAGAATGGCACCCAGGAAAGCACTTTGAAAGAAAAGAATAAGGAAAGCAAAAATATGACGAGCCGTTAACGACCGGCCAAAAACCATATCCATTAAACCGTAAAACCAGGATGTTAGTGGCGGGGTGCTGTCAATTGTTCCATGGTAAAGGCCATGGCCTCCGTTTACACGCTCACCCACAACAAAGCTTTTAAGCTCCGTAACGGTTACATCAGGCGTATCAATGAAAAGCGGCAACGACAACAGTGTCATGATGACCAGGAGGCCGATTAACCGATACGGATCATTAATTCTGAAATACCCTAACACTTCGAAACTTTAAGCGCGCATCAAGTTAATTTTAATATTTTAAATTCTAACTTTAAAAGTTAATGGCAGGCTCTACCCGACAATTAAAATTCGCCCGGCTGATTCAAAAGGAGATCAGCGACATCTTTCAGCGCGATAAGCGCGGGATTCTGGATAACACCTTTATCACCGTTGCCGATGTAAAGGTCAGTCCTGATCTGGGTGTTGCCAAAATTTATATCAGCATGATGCTGGCTAAGGATAAGCAGGCTGTACTCGAAAAGATTAACGGTCGAAAAGGCGAAATCCGAAAGGCGCTGGGCGACAAAATCCGGAAGCAGGTCAGGATAATCCCGGAATTGATTTTTTACATAGATGAAGTAGAAGAAAATGCGCAACGCATGGATTCGCTTCTCAAAAACCTGAGTATTCCGGCAGCTTCGAAAAAGGACGAGGAAGAATAAACGCACCGGATAGTGAGCTTCCCGTTCTTTATAGCAAAACGATACCTGTTCTCTAAACGAAAGAGAAATTTCATCAACATTATTTCCGGGTTAACGCTGGTGCTTGTTTCCAGTTGCACGGCAGCGTTGATTATGGTTCTTTCGGTATTTAATGGATTGGAGGATTTGCTTCGCTCCCTGAATCAATCATTTGATCCGCAAATCAAAATTGAAGCAACCCTCGGAAAGTCATTCGAAATGAATGATGCGCTGCTGGCTGACATAAAAAAAGCAAAAGGCGTTGAGATCGTTACGGAAGTTATTGAAGATTATGCCTACGCGCGTTATCGCGAAGCGAACCAGGTGATTACCTTAAAAGGCGTAAGTGATAATTTTCTGGATCAGCACCGGATCGATGATAACATTGTAGCGGGTACGCTCAAACTGAAAAGCGGTGAAACTCCCTATGCGATTGTTGGCCGGGGTGTTCAGTATTCACTTTCGATACAGGTTGGTGATGATCTTCATCCGCTGCAAATCTATTATATCAACGACATTAAGCCGGGAGTGGTTGATCCGTCAGCGATTTATTCGCAACGAAATATAATTGTAGGTTCGGCTTTTTCCATTGTTCAAAACTTCGATGAGAACTATATAATCGTGCCGCTCGATTTTGCGCGGGACGTAATGAAGTACGGGAACAAACGAACATCCCTCGAGCTAAAACTGGCAGAAGGCGCAAAAGCGTCAACAGTGCAGAGCAACCTGAAGAAAGCGCTTGGCGGGAACTTTACCGTGCTCACCCTGGAAGAGCAGCATAAAGATCTTTACCGGTTGCTTAAAATTGAAAAGTTGTTTGCGTTTGGCGGAGGCGTGCTGCTGTTGGGGATTGCATCCATTAATATCTTCTTTAGCCTGATGATGCTCGTACTCGATAAGAAAAAAGACATTTCATTGTTAACTGCGATGGGCACAGATCGCGCGGATATCCGAAAAATTTTCTTAACCGAAGGTGCGTTAATTGCCGTGGGCGGAACACTGGTTGGTCTCGTATGCGGAGCATTCCTTTGCTTTCTCCAGGCGCGTTTTGGACTTGTATCCATGGGCATGCAGAATTCGGTAACCGAAGGTTACCCGGTTAAAATGGTTTTGTCAGACTTCTTCTACATCACGTTAGCGATGGTAGTCATCACATTTCTGGTATCCTATCGCCCCGCACAGGTTGCAACCCGCACCTTTTCCCCAACCGACCTGTAAGGATCGCGTATGAAAAGGGGCAAAATTCAAGGTTTTTGTCCCATAAAATTATTAACTTGGAAGTTCCGTTCTCACAAAATGACGGAAAAAGTGCGTACTCATGAAGGTCTCTGCCTCCCAGCCGTTCCAAATTATCTACTCGCTGTTCCAGCATGAGTACCTGGGTCTATTGATCGAATCGTATATCGTACACCTGGATGAGAAGGGTAAACTTACATTCCAGCACCAGAATATCTCCTCCAAAAATGCCCGTGAATTCTCTAAGGGGCTGGATGACCGTGATTATGAACTGATCAAGCTAACCGACACGATGGAGCAGGAGTCGGTGATCAAAAAATTCGTGGGTAAGCCCATGAAATCAGACGAGTTCTTTTCAAAAGTTTACAATAAAACAAAAGGCAACGAAGCGCTGCGGGAGCAGATTGAAATTCACATCGAAGCTAAGCGGGCAGAAGCGCTTGAACTTATGAAAGGCAAAATGCTTTTCGAGATGGGAAGCGATGGCGAACCAACCTGGAAAAAAATTGAGGTGATGGCCGACAAAGCCAGCATCCAGTTTCATTTCATGCGCGGTAATGAAGCGACTAATTACTATCCCACCATTACGTATCAGGGAAAAAAGCTTGACTTGCCTAACGACAGTGCTTACTTGGTGTGTAAAAGCCCTGCCTGGATGGTGCTGAACGGAAAATTGTATGGTTTTGAGAAATACGTGGATGGAAAAAAACTTCTGCCGTTTTTAAGCAAGAAATTTGTTGTTATCCCGAAGAACCTGGAAGAAACTTACTACAACAGGTTTGTTGCTCCACTCATTGCATCGTTTGATGATGTGGAGGCAAAAGGTTTTGAGATCAACAAAAACGAGTATGATCCAAAGCCCATTCTTACCCTTTCAGAATTAGTGTCCGCACGCAGTTCGCAGGCAGCAGATTTGTTTGACAGCAACCCGGTTGAAGATAAAAGTGATGAATCGGGGAAGATCGTTTTTGATCTTTCCTTTAAATATGGAAAGCATCGTTTCCAGGGCCGCAACCGGGTACCGGTTAGTGTAACCGTAGAGCGACACGATAAAGACTATGTATTCCATCGCGTAACGCGCAAATCAGATACCGAAAAGAATTTTCTGCATACGCTGCAAAAGCTCGGGCTGCCGATGAAAGATTTCAATGCGGCTGTTCCTAAATCAGAAGCGTTCTCGTGGTTGAATGAAAACCGGGTTAATTTATTAAACCTGGGCTTTGAGGTCAGCCAGCCGCAGAGTAACGACAAGAAGTATTTTGTTGGCAAAGCGATTATTGAAGTTGAGGTAAAAGAGAATATCGACTGGTTTGATATTCACGCCCGGATTAAATTCGGAGACTTTGAAATTCCGTTTAAGGAATTGCGCAAACTTATCCTGAAAAAGAAAGTTGAGTTTAAGCTTCCGAATGGTGAGATCGCGATCATTCCCGAAGCTTGGCTAACGCGCTATGCCGATCTGTTCGCGCTGAGCGAAACACATGGCGATAAGGAACGGCCCGTGCTGAAGAAACATCATTTGAATCTTGTAAAAGAACTTGAAGAAGGCAACCTGGCCAAAGTTCATTTGAGCGAGAAGCTGCGCACCCTGAATTCGTTCAGCGGAATAAAAAGTTATCCGTTGCCGGAAGGTTTTAAAGGGGAGCTTCGTCCGTATCAGCGTGCAGGATATAACTGGCTCCGGTTTCTGAATGAATACAAATTAGGCGGCTGCCTTGCCGATGACATGGGTCTCGGTAAAACCGTGCAAACGTTAACCATGCTGCTGGCCGAGAAGGAAGCAAAATCGGGGCCTTCCCTTTTGATTATGCCAACCTCGTTGATTTATAACTGGGAGATGGAAGCCAGCAAGTTTACACCTGACTTAAAAGTGCTGAACTACACCGGCACCTTGCGGAATAAGGATGTAAAGCGTTTCGAAAAATATGACGTTGTACTCACATCTTACGGTATAACCCGCCTGGACTGTGAGTTGTTTCAGAAATTTTATTTCAATTACATCATCCTGGACGAATCGCAGGTGATCAAAAATCCGTCCTCTAACATTGCCAAAGCTGTGCGTGAGTTGAAGTCAAGGCATAAACTTGTGCTGACGGGAACACCGCTGGAGAACACCACGATGGACTTATGGTCGCAAATGAGTTTCATCAACCCCGGTATTTTGGGTACGCAGTCTTATTTCCGTCAGGAGTTCCAGGTGCCCATTGAAAAGAAGGGAGATGAAACAAAATCGAAAAAGTTAAATGCGGTTATTAAGCCGTTCGTTTTAAGAAGGCATAAGTCACAAGTTGCAACGGAACTCCCCGCCAAGGTTGAATACATTCAGTATTGCGAAATGACAACGGAGCAGGAGAAGAAGTATGAAGAAACGAAATCATACTATCGCGGAAAAATCCTTGACCTGATTGATAAAGAGGGCATGGGCAACAGCCGCTTCATGATCCTGGAAGGATTAACGAAGCTGCGCCAGCTCGCGAACCACCCGAAAATGATCGAGCCCTCGTATTCAGGCGACTCGGGCAAGCTGGAAGACATTACGCACATGCTGGAGAATGCCATGGCGGAAGACCACAAAGTTCTGGTGTTCAGCCAGTTTGTGAAACATCTGAATCTTGTTCAGCACTATTTAAAGGCCAATAAAATCAACTATGCATACCTTGATGGCGGAAGCACCGACCGGAAGGAGCAGGTTGAGAAATTCAATAAGGATCCGAAAACAAAAGCGTTTTTAATTTCCATAAAAGCAGGAGGCCTGGGGCTGAACTTAACCGAAGCGGATTACGTGTTTATCCTCGATCCGTGGTGGAACCCGGCTGTTGAAGCACAGGCGGTTGACCGCGCACACCGGATCGGTCAAAAGCGAAAAGTCTTTACGTATAAGTTCATCACGCGCAATACGGTGGAAGAAAAGATTCTTCAACTGCAACAGAAAAAGCTTAAGCTGACCAACGACCTAATCGTTACCGAAGAGAGCATTATGAAGCAGTTGACACGGGAGGATATTTCGCAGATGCTTGCGTAAGGTGCCGGTTCTTCCAACGGTTATGTGACCACAGCCAGCCCGCAGGATATTCTTTGATTATTTCTTCCGCTACCTGTATATACCGGTCAATTACTTTTTCCTCATCCTTTGTATAAGGCGGTTCGGCCAGCGGAATAAATGTTGCTTCATAAAAGCCGCGCCTTACTTTCCGGATAGCGCTGAAAACAATGGGGTACTGCGTTAAGGACGCAAGCTGGTTAGGAGCCTGAAAGAATGCGGTTTCCTGGTTGAGAAACCGGGTAATATATCTCTTATCTTTTTTCCGCCCCGGATATTGATCAGAAACGATCGCAATCAACCGCCAGAGATTTCTTCGTTTCACCATTTCCCTGCCCAGATCGTTGCGCTTTATCGCATAACCACCAAAATGTGTGCGGCAGGCCAACAGCAATTTATCGGTAAGCTTGGTATTGATGGGTTGATAAACAAAATCAGTTTCGAAATGAAGATTCCCCGCAGCCAAAAGCCACTCCCAGTTAAATTGGTGAGAAGCGAGACTGATAACGGGGAGGTTCCTTTCGCGGCAGGCCGTTATGATTTCCGGGTTGGTAAAAACAACCCGTTTGCTTAGCTCATCCCGGCTTATGGTTAGCAGCTTGAGCGTTTCAACAGCATAATCGCAAAGGTTTCTGTAAAATAAGCGTTCAATTTTTCTGCGCTCTGTTTTTGTTTTTTCCGGGAATGAATTTCTAAGATTTTTCCGCACCAGCTTTTTACGATACGGGAAGACATAATATCCCAGGAAAAAAAGAACATCAGACAACACATACAGGAAGCCTAAGGGCACACGCGATATAAGTCTCAGGAAAAACATGTGGTCATTTTCTGAGCATGTAAGTTAAGTAAGGATCGGTTAGCACAAAACAAAAGAGCGCCTCCGGAGCGCTCATTTTTTAAGGTGGACCGCTTGGTCAATATCAGGTTTTATTCAAAAAGACCAGTTTAGCATTATCGGCCCTGTTGATAGACTTATAAAAGTCAGTAAGCTCCTGGTATGAGCTTGCCGGGAATCTGCCTTTGTTTATCGTCAACTTTCGCGTATAAACCACAAGTCCCTGATCGAGCGTATACGTGGATTCATACTCGCCAAACCGTGATGATATTTTAACAGCTTTCGGAAGAACTTCCGGGTAAATTTCATCGGGTATATGATAGCGAATCGTGTCATGATCCACATATCCGAATTTTTCGAGTATATCAGTTTTTCTATCCTCTAATTTTTCCGGGATGAATGTGCTTCGGTTCATCAGATTGGGAGTTAACATTAATCGTTTACCACTCACTGTAGCAAACTTTCTAAGCGATAAATCAAGACTAACAGTGGCGGAAGGAATTTTATCTTTTTGATTCTCAAACTTAAACGACTTAACATCAAAGCTTGGAATGTCGGTCGTGTTCATGACCCACTTCTTTTGAAGGTCATATTGATTATTTAAGATACCATCCAGGTTCCTGTTTTCATATTGCAGACCGGAGTAAATGGTCTTCACTTTAGCAGTAGCATCTCCCGTATTTATTACATAAACATCAGCCAGCCTGGATTGAACATTAACCTGATCGGGATATGAAGTTGTTTTTACAATTTGGGCGCCTGATTCGGTGATGATTAAAGCTTCCCGATCACCCGTAAATGTTCCAATGTATCCGAAAGGATTTGTCTGGCTTGTACATTCTAACCAAAGCGTGTCTTTACCATTGGGCACCGCGGCTACGGCATGGTTAAATTGAGAACTTGGAAAATCGCGCTTCATGTCAGCCGCTCCTCTTCCTGCACGAATGAGTGCGTAATGAGCTTTAATGCCGGCCACATCAAGCATGGAAACCATGTAATTCGATAACGCCTTGCAGTCGCCATAACCTGTCCGGTCTACAACCGAAGCTTCAAACGGCTGAAATCCCCCAATGCCCAACTGGATACTTACATAGCGGGTTCTGCCTTGCATATATTCATAAATGGCCTTTACTTTTTCTTCGGTTGTGGTTTTACCGGCCACAAGTTTCAGAACCTTTTGCCGGGTTTCTTCCGGAAGAATATTTCTGCCGTTGTTGAGTGAATTAATCCAAATCCCGAATTCTTCCCAGGAATTCATGGTACCTAAGTAACCCTCGAATTCGAATTGCGAAGGTGCAGCAGAAATGCTTGAAACAAGGTCACTTTTTGGTGGCCCCATCGGCTCGAATTTGATTGGCAGAATGTTGGCAAATTCCCAGCGCGTAGATTCTGTCCCGTCTTTCAACGTAGTAACAACGGGCGATTTTTCGATATTGGAAAGTCTGAATCGCGGTTTAAGATCCTTTGGATATATCAATTCGCATGAAGAATGCTCAACCGACATGCGCTCTTCCGGAAGCAGGATAAATCCGGGAATTATGAAAAGATATTTGTATTCTATTTCATACTCAAATTCCACGGTGTACGGATATAAACCCTGTGTTAAAACGGCAGCTTTTAAACGGTTATCGCTATAAAGGCTAAAGCCATCGAAGGCACTTTGATCATAGATTTCACTGTTCTTAAGCTTTTTTATTATACTGCCAGAAGCATCGTAAGCTGTTGCTTTAAAACTTACTACTTTACTGAGTTTGTCGTAGCCAATCACCTTCGTGGCATGATCCTTTCCTTTATCGTTAAAAATTGTAAAGACCTCATAAACACGCAGATTTGCCTTGCTTTTGGAAAGTATGGTAAACTTCATTTGATCCTGACGCACAACAATGTCAGCGTTCTTTTTCAGTTCTTCCGCAATAGAACTCACCGGAAATTTAGGGTCGTTGGCAAATACACTCAATGCATTAAAAGCCAACACAAGCCAACACAACATGCGCATACAGATATATTTTATTTCAGGTAATGAATAGTGTTCAAGAATAGTATTAGTTCAATATGTTCCAAACGCTTATTTTTTCTTCAGCACAACCTGTTCGGCATGCTTAGCCACAATCAGGTTAAAGAATTCCCGCAGGGCTGGATATTCATCCTGAATAAACAAGGGCTGATTAATAGCAACAACTGAAGTAATGGTTACTGCGTTTCCGATAACCTGAGCGCTATACAAGAACTTGCCACCGTTATCAGGAAGCGCTGTAATTTTGTTTTGTGGCATCTCGTCTACCTGGTAATTTTCAGGAATGGTTATCCGGCAGACAAAAGTTTGTTCTGTGCTTCTTCCAAAATTGACCGGATAAACGCGTGTTTCTGTTTTAAACGGATTCTCCCTTACCTGAAAGTGAAGCATTGGGTTTATGTAGAGGATTGATGCCTCTTCTACCTTGTCTTGATGCTCGAAAACTATGTTCTCCTTTACAGAAAGATTAATTTTATCCATATTCTCGAACTCAGCCTTCACCACATCAATTGTTGCCTCACCCCAATGCTTCAAATACTCTGCTTCACCCTCTTTATAATAAGATTTGCGAATGCTGAATGCTTCATAATTGTCATTTGTGGTACTTATTTTTCCTTTGAGTTGACCTTCATCAATCGTGATCTCTGCCAATGTATATTTTTTAGATTTCGGAGCCGTTATGTTGACCCAGCCTGGCGATTCTTTTGAAATGATGTACCCCTTACCGTTGAGGCACTCCTCGGGTAAAAGCGAAGCGGGCAAATACTGATGGGTTGCGTCAAGAAGAATTTTCTTGTTATCGACCGTTACGACACAGATGACTGAATTAAACTGCGAGGATAACGCAAATTGCTCTCTGATAAATCCGTGTTTGCGTGTGCTGATTAATACGGGATCAGCTTTTAAACCAGCCTTTTGAAGCAATGAAACTAGTAATAGGTTGATCTCTGCGGAACTTCCTTTTTTATTGTTGATTGGATTTTTCAGGTTATCGTCCAGGTAAAGACGGTAACGTCCGTCCCAGATAACAGCAGACTTAACGTACGCATAAATAGCCGCAACCTTCTCCTGCTCTGTTGCTGTATGGGCTGTTAGGCCTTCTGCTGTTTTTGTAAGAAAACCCGATCCTCGTACGGGTTGCCCAAAGTATTGGTTTTCAAGGAACATGTTGTTGAGGTCTGCCCACGACCCCATGTAGTTCTTAACCGGCTGGGAAGGGTACTTCACATAGTTGAGCTCAAAATTTATTTTGGAAATGTAGTCCTGAACGGTAGTTAAATAGGGTTCTTCTTTAAAAGCCGGAACGTTTTGGGCGGCCCAGCGATAACGGGATCCATTTGAGTTTAACTCATAGGTTCCCTTATCAATTTTCCCGCCTGCACCAGGATCAGATTGATAGGGGACTGTAAATTTTTGAATAAATTGTTTTTTCTCGTTTATAGCTAAAGGAATATAGCCTTGCATAAGCGTTTCATAGAAGAAAAATTCCGGAAAGGATGCGCGGTATTCACTGTAGCGGGTAGGAATAGTTGACTGAAACGCCCAATCCTGATAGTTAAAAATAAAATCTGAGGATATTTTATAGGTGACATCAACCACGCTTCCCTCCTTAACATTGGGCAGTGTAAATTTTGTCAGTTTGAGGTTAGCGGAACTTTGCTCTTCGAAAACCGCATCACTTTTCATTTTGGTTTCTACTACTTTACCATTTTCGAGGTTATAGGTGTATGCTTTGAGTCCGCTGATTTTCTCACTATCACTTCCGCTTTTATACAATGGAATTCTAAAATCAGCCCAGGAATATCCTTCCTTGGTCAGAATTTTTATTCGGATAGTGCGTTCAAAATTTAGCTGCCAGCCTTTGGTGGGAGAATATACAAAGTTTGTTTCTCCGAAATCGGTCAGAACCACGGCTTCGGCTGTGGTATCTTTATCGTAGCTTTTCATTTGAAGATCTTCCAGCGGGATGTCGCCAAATTTAATTGGCTCTTTTTGAGAGAATGCAATAGAGCAGATTAGGGTGAAGGCCACGGCAGCCACCGTTGTTTTCATGCAGAATAGGTTTAGAAATTAGGATTTGCAGGCAAAGTTAGATAATTGTTTGTTAAGTGTAGAATGATTTTTTATATCACTTCTGCGTTGTTGTTGCCGTTAATTGAAAATCCTTAGGGGCTTTGGCTTAGCTTCCCCATCAAAGACTCATTTAATTTTCAGACACAAGTAGTCTTAACTTACTTGTACTTTAGTACAAAATTTTATATTAGTGGCTAAAGCAAAATCAACTTTTTTCTGTCAGCAATGCGGACATGAGTCCCCTAAGTGGCTTGGAAAATGTCCTTCGTGCGGTACGTGGAATTCTTTTGTTGAAGAAGTTATTCAAAAGGAAGAAAACACCAAAACCGAGTGGCGTCAGCAAACAAAAGCTGAACGAAGCAAGGCTAAACAAATCTCGCAAGTCGAAGCCGCTAACGAGCTTCGCATTATAACGCACGATGAGGAACTGAACCGCGTATTGGGAGGCGGGATTGTCCCGGGATCGTTGATTTTAATAGGAGGCGAACCCGGTATCGGAAAATCAACCCTGATGCTGCAGCTTGCGTTAACGCTTGCCGGGGCGAAAGTGCTGTATGTGTCAGGAGAAGAAAGCGATCAGCAAATAAAGATGCGGGCCGAACGAATGACATCTGCCGGTAATGATTCATGTTACATTCTAACAGAGACCAATACGAAGAATATTTTTTCATCGATAGAATCATTACAACCTGATGTTGTTATTGTTGACTCAATTCAAACCTTAAGTTCCTCGCTGCTTGACTCTGTTGCCGGAAGCATTGCCCAGGTGCGGCAATGTGCTGCCGAGCTGATGAAATTTGCGAAAGAAACAGATACACCCGTTTTTCTGGTGGGACACATAACCAAAGACGGCATGCTGGCCGGCCCGAAAGTGCTTGAACACATGGTTGACACCGTCCTCCAGTTTGAAGGCGACCGGCATCTCGCCTACCGGATTCTCCGGACAACCAAGAACAGGTTTGGATCAACCTCAGAGATTGGCATTTATGAAATGCTGGCTTCTGGATTACGGGAAGTATCCAACCCGTCTGAAATTTTAATTTCTCAGAAAGACAGCCCGGTAAGCGGTGCAACCATCGGTGCAACCATTGAAGGCAACAGGCCGCTGTTGATTGAGATTCAATCGCTGGTAAGTCCGGCATCTTATGGTACGCCTCAGCGAACGCCTACCGGGTTCGATCAAAAAAGATTGAACATGCTGCTGGCCGTGCTGGAGAAGCGGTGCGGATTCCGGTTAGGGGTTCAGGATGTGTTTGTAAACATGGCCGGTGGCATTAAGGTGGAAGATCCGGCCATTGATCTGGCGGTTTGTGTATCCATTGTCTCCTCTTTTGAGGAGCTGGCGGTATCGGAAAAAGTTTGTTTTGCAGCGGAAATAGGGTTAGGCGGAGAGCTTCGTGCGGTAAACCGAGTAGACCAACGCATTTCGGAAGCGGAGAAGCTTGGCTTCACAGAGATATACATTTCGCGCTACAGCCAGCGATCCGTTGATTTAAAGAAATTAAAGATCACCGTTAAATCGTTCGGTAAGCTTACCGAAGTTTTTCAGGATTTGTTCGGGTAATGATTTTTCCCTGAAGTCCTCCGGTATGCAATGCCAAAACAGTGCTGCCCGTTTTAAAGAACCCCTTTTGAACCAGATCAAAAACACCTGCAATCATCTTTACGGTATACACCGGGTCCAGCGGAATATTATTTTTTCTTTCAAAATCATTTTTGAATTCTTCTAATGCGGGGGTTGTTTTTCCATAGCCTCCAAAAGGGTAGCCGGTAATGATTTTCCAGTCGGAGGATTGCTCAGAGGTTAACAAGTGCTCAACATCTGATTGTAAAAACTCACCTCCTTTTAAAGCAGAAAAGCCAAGGATGCTTTTATTAGGTAATCCGTTTATAATTCCGGCCAATGTTCCGCCCGTTCCTACCGAACAGCACACATAGTCAAAATTATTGCCCAGTATCCCTGCAAATTCTGTACATCCCCGAACCGCAAATTCATTTGTTCCGCCTTCCGGGATCAAGTAGAAGTTTCCGAATTGCTGATGAAGCTGATCAATAAATTCCTGTTCGGTTTTTTTTCGGTATTGCCCGCGTGAAACATAGTGCAATTTCATGCCCATTCGTTTTGCAAACGAAAGTGTATGATTTAACGGGAGCGTTTCTTCACCCCGTATTACGCCAATGGATTCGAACCCTAACTCATGAGCGGCAGCAGCCGTAGCAAAAATGTGATTAGAGTACGCTCCGCCAAATGTTAAAAGTGTTTTCTTACTCTGTTTTTTTGCTTCTTCCAAATTGCACTTCAGCTTCCACCACTTATTTCCGGAAACGTAAGGATGATTTAAATCTTCACGCTTGATGAGCAGCCGGACACCAGCCTTATCCAGAATAGGATCGTGTATTTCCTGCGTGGGTGTGGGTGTGTAGCGTAACATCTTCTGACAGCTTATGTCGCGAACCGTAAAAGTAATTTATTACGATCACAATCAACTGTACATTCGTGCATGGAGCAGGAAGAGGAGAAAAGAGAAGAATATTTTAAAGGCCGCGGAGCGCAGATTAAAACCAGCAATAAATTTTTAAAGAATGAATATGTAACCGAGCATATTGAAGGGCTTGACGAGCCTTTGCTGGGAGCGCCTCAGACACAAATCTTCTTAGAAACTCCCAAAAAAATCATCAACAAAATTGAGAGCCCGGATTTGCATGGCATGTATTCCATGAATCCGTACCAGGGATGTGAGCATGGCTGCATTTATTGCTATGCGCGCAACACGCATGAATATTATGGCTTTAGTGCCGGGCTGGATTTTGAAAGCAAGATCATCGTTAAGAAGAATGCAGCGGAATTGCTTGAGAAGGCCATTCTCCATCCACGGTGGCAGCCTGTTCCGATCATGTTAAGCGGAAACACGGATTGTTATCAGCCTCAGGAAAGAAAATTTCAGATCACGCGAAAGATGCTGCAAGTATTGGCGAAGTATCGCCACCCGGTTGGAATCATATCAAAGAACAGCTTAGTCACGCGCGATATTGATATTCTGCAAGACATGGCTAAAGACAATCTGGTTCATGTAATGATATCGATTACAACCCTGAATGAAGATTTACGCAGAGCGATGGAGCCGCGAACAGCCAGCGGCTTAAAACGCTTAAAGGTTGTGGAGGAATTGGCGAAAGCGAATATCCCTGTCGGCATAATGAATGCGCCATTAATCCCGGGGCTGAATCATCACGAAATTCCGGCAATACTGAAAGCGGCATCCAAACATGGAGCCTTAACCGCAGGTATGACAGTTGTTCGGTTAAACGGCTCCATCGGTAAAATCTTTGAAGACTGGCTGCGAAAAAACTTCCCGGACCGGTTTGATAAAGTCTGGAACCAGATCTGCGCATTACATGGCGGTAACGTAAACGATTCACAATTCGGAAGGCGCATGAGCGGTGAAGGAACGTATGCAGAAATCATTCACAAATTGTTCAGCACTTCGAAGAAAAAATATTTTGCCGGAAGAAAGATGCCGGAATATGATTTGACGAAGTTCAGGTATAAGGGGAATTTGAGTTTGTTTTAAAAGTGGCCTCGCATCCATATGGCCAAACTTAC